>NZ_RZOI01000234.1:0-7866 GCF_004022645.1 Mesorhizobium sp. M4A.F.Ca.ET.020.02.1.1
GTGCCGAGGATCGGGATGCCGGCCTTCTCCAGCGCGTCGGCGAGCTTGAGCGGCGTCTGGCCGCCGAACTGGACGATGACGCCGACCAGTTCGCCGGACGCCTGCTCGGCGCGCAGGATCTCCAGCACGTCCTCCGCCGTCAGCGGGTCGAAATAGAGCCGGTCGGAGGTGTCGTAGTCGGTAGAGACGGTCTCCGGGTTGCAGTTGACCATGATCGCCTCGTAGCCGGCGTCGCGTAGCGCAAACGCCGCGTGGCAGCAGCAATAGTCGAACTCGATGCCCTGGCCGATGCGGTTCGGGCCGCCGCCGAGGATGACGACCTTTTTGCGCGCCGACACCTTGGCCTCGTTGGCGAGGCTGCCTGCGAACGGAACCTCATAGGTCGAGTACATGTAGGCGGTGGGCGAGGCGAACTCGGCGGCGCAAGTGTCGATGCGCTTGTAGACCGGATGCACGTCGAGCTTTTCGCGCGTCTTCTGAACGACTTCGGCGTCGGTCTTGGTCAGCGATGCGAGGCGGGCGTCCGAAAAGCCCATCGCCTTAAGCATCCGCAGATTGGCGGCATCCTGCGGCAGGCCGTGCTCGCGCACGCGTTCTTCCATGGCGATGATGCCGGCGATCTGCTCGAGGAACCAAGGATCGATCTTGCACATGGCGTGCACGTCTTCCAGCGAGGTGCCCATGCGGATCGCCTGCGCCACCATGCGTAGCCGGTCGGGTGTCGGCGTGCCGAGTGCTGCGCGAATGGCGTTGCGGTCGTCGACGTGGCTGGCAGGCGCGGTGCCATGGCCAAGGCCGGGGATCTCGATTTCGTCGAGACCCGTCAGGCCGGTCTCCAGCCCGCGCAGCGCCTTCTGCAAGGACTCCTGGAAGGTGCGGCCGATGGCCATAACCTCGCCGACCGACTTCATGGCGGTGGTAAGCACCGGCTCGGCGCCGGGGAACTTTTCGAAGGCGAAGCGCGGGATCTTGGTCACCACGTAGTCGATCGACGGCTCGAACGAGGCCGGCGTCGCGCCGCCGGTGATGTCGTTCTCCAATTCGTCCAGGGTGTAGCCGACGGCGAGTTTTGCCGCGATCTTGGCGATCGGGAAACCGGTCGCCTTGGAGGCCAGAGCCGACGAGCGCGAGACGCGCGGGTTCATCTCGATCACCACCAGGCGGCCATCGGCCGGATTGACGGCGAACTGCACGTTGGAGCCGCCGGTCTCGACGCCGATCTCGCGCAGCACCGCAATCGATGCGTTGCGCATCATCTGGTATTCCTTGTCGGTCAAGGTCAACGCCGGCGCGACGGTGATCGAGTCGCCCGTGTGCACGCCCATCGGGTCGATGTTCTCGATCGAGCAGACGATGATGCAATTGTCCGCCCGGTCGCGGACGACCTCCATCTCGTATTCCTTCCAGCCGAGCACGCTCTCCTCGATCAGCACTTCGGTGGTCGGCGAGGCGTCGAGGCCGGACTGGACGATGTCGTAGAATTCGGCGCGGTTGTAGGCGATGCCGCCGCCGGTGCCGCCCATGGTAAAGGAGGGGCGGATGATGGCCGGCAGGCCGACATGGTCGAGCGCCTGAGCGGCGATCGCCATGCCATGGCTGATGTAGCGCTGCTTGCGGTCGCCTTCGCCGAGGTTCCAGCGGGTTTCCAGCGCATCGAGCGCGGCATCGAGATTGTCGGGGTTCTCGGCCTTCAGCGCCGCGCGCTCGGCTTCGTGCGTCTTGCGGTCGGCATTCTTGACGTCGGTGGCGTTGGCCAGCATCGAGCGCGGCGTCTCAAGCCCGATCTTGCTCATCGCCTGGCGGAACAGCGCCCGGTCCTCGGCCTTGTCGATGGCGTGCGCGTCGGCGCCGATCATCTCGACTTGATAGCGCTCGAGCACGCCCATGCGGCGCAGCGACAAGGCGGTGTTTAGCGCCGTCTGGCCGCCCATGGTCGGCAGCAGCGCGTCCGGCCGCTCCTTGGCGATGATCTTGGCCACCACTTCCGGCGTGATCGGCTCGATATAGGTGGCGTCGGCCAGCTCCGGGTCGGTCATGATGGTGGCCGGGTTGGAGTTGACAAGGATGACGCGGAACCCCTCTTCCTTCAGCGCCTTGCAGGCCTGGGTGCCGGAATAATCGAACTCGCAGGCCTGGCCGATGACGATGGGGCCGGCCCCGATGATCAGGATCGACTTGATGTCGGTGCGTCTTGGCATGGTCTACGGGTTCCGTTCGGCGGGCGGCTTGCACGAAAAGCCGGGACGGGAGGACCCGGCCGGTTGTGCTTGCGATTCTGGTATCAGGCTAGGAGGGCCTTATAGGGAAGAGTTTTGCCGGATGTAACCCCGAAAATGCGGGATTAGGCAGTAGGGGTTAGGCAGCAGGGATTGGACAGTGGGGGTAGGGAAGGTTCAGGCGACTGGTGCCCATTCCCTACTGCCTGCTGCCTAATCCCTAATTCCCCAGCGCAAGCTGGTCCGTGATCTCGAAGCGCTCGGAAACGCCGACACGGATCATGTTGAGGCTGCCCTCGCGGGTGAAGCGGAATTCGTCCGGCGAATCCGAGCCAGCCGGCAGCCCGCCGTAGAAGGAGATGAGGCGCGTTCCGCCATCGGGCCAGGTCACGGTGACATCGGCCTTGTCCGCGCCCTTGTGCTCGATCCTTGCCTTGCAGAGGGTCATCGGCTGGCCCACATAGCGGGCGCAGGGAATGCCGGTCCCGGCATCGTCTGGCGCCTGCGGCGGCTCGAGCCGCGCCACGGTCGCGGTCTCGCCGGGGATTTCCCCGGTCGAGGGGTTTTCGCTTGCCGCGAAGGCAAGGCCATAGGCATCTTCCATCGCCGTCCTGCCGATCGCGGCGGCGGATTTCGGCGCGCCCTGATCTACCTCGCCGAAGCGCGCCGTCAGGTCGGGCGGTGGCGCGGGAGCAGCGGGCGCGTCCGTCGTCCCAGCGGCCGGCGACGGGTCCTCGGTCGGCATATCGTCCACGGTGGCCGGATTGCCGGGGGTCAGATAGCGCGCCGGCGCCCATCCCTTCACTTGCGGGTTGTCGACCTCCTCGACCTTGCACCAGGGATTGCCGTTGACCTCGTTGCAACCGAAATTCTTCACACTGGCGCCGCCGGGCAGGCGTCCTTGCACCCTGCCGGTCGCCGACGCGGTGACGCGGATGTTGAGGAGATCGTCCGGCGCGAGGCCAGTGACGATGGAGACGATGGTGGTGGACGGATCCTCGGCTCTCGCCGGCAGGGCCGTCGCCAGCAAAAGGGCGGCGGCCAACGCGACCAGCATCGTTCCTGGCGTATTCGTGCGCCTCATCACCTGGCCATGGCCGATAGGTTCCATCTGGCAGGCTGGCGCTATGGCGCCGCCGCCTGCCGAGGCGGTTTTATAGAAGACGAGGCAGCGCCATGTCACCCCTGAAAAATTCCGAGCTGGCTCAGGCCGGAATGAGCAAGCTCAGCCCGGCATGAGCTAGCTCAGCCTTGCATGAGCAAGCTCAGCCTTGCATGAATCCGGTTCTGAGCGCGTGCGCCCATTCCGGCCGTCCCGCCTGTTCGGCCTGCCTGGCCGCGGCCTCATGGTCGTAGTCGACGGCGATGGCCTCGAAGCGGTCGGGGCGGCCGTGCTCGCCGAGTTCGACGATGCCGTAGCGCGCATGCGGGGTGCCCTGCTCGGAGACATGCGCCGGCGGCGTGTCATCATCATAGGCCGGGCAACCAATGCTGCCGGGGTTGAAGATGACCGGGCCGCCGGGAATACGAATCAGCTCTGCGCGATGGCTGTGGCCGCACAGCACGATGCGGCAGGCGCGGTCGAGCGACTTCAGGCGCCGCCTGATCGCGGCCAGCGGCGCGCGCACCAGCTGGCCGTCGGTGATGGCATCGGCGAGATACTTTTCATCGTGGTCGGGGCGGGCGTGGAAGGCGACCACCCCGGGCGCGATCTCCAGCGTGAGCGGCAAGGCGAGCAGCGCCTCGCGCTGCGCCACCGTCAGCCGGTCCTGGGCGTAGCGGTCGGACGGCCACATCGTTTCGTCGGCGGGGTCCTGCGCCACGCGGCGGTCATGGTTGCCGCGCACGGTCGGCAGGTTGAGCGCCTGCAGCCGTTCCATCGTCTCGCGCGGCCAGAGCGGGCCGGAGACACAGTCGCCGAGATTGACGGCGATGTCGGCCCCGCCGCGGCGCTCGAGATCGTCGAGCACCGCATCGAGGGCAAGCACATTGCCATGGACGTCGGCGAGAACCGCAATGCGCATCAGGCGCTGATCTCGATCTCGGCGGCGCCGACCATGGGCAGCGCCTTGTCATCGCCGGCGGCGGCGATGACGCTGTCGAGCAGGCCGGGGAAGCGGCGGTCGAGGTCGTCGCGGCGCAGCGTGATCATGCGGTTGGTGCCGACAGCTTCGGTGCGGGTGACGCCGGCCTCGCGCAGTTTGGCCAGATGATAGCTGAGATTGGTCTTGGAGCCGAGATCGAGGAACTTGCTGCAGTTCATCGGCACGCCTTCCTTGCTGGCGAGAAAGCGCACGATGGCAAGCCTGGTCGGGTCGCCGAGCACGGCGAGCACGATCGGCAGGCTGATCTGGTCAGCATTTGGGTGGGGCAGTGTCATGCCCGAGAATTAAGCACAAACAGAGCCAACTTCAACGCGTCTCCTCCTGCGGCGGGTGCAAACGATCTGATCATCGCGGACCAGTCCTGACACAGGGCTGTCAGCAGGGTTCAGCTATTTTTCCCTGGCTTCATTGACATCATGCCTCGCCATGTCCAATTGTTCAATAACTTTTGAACTAAAAGGACACTCCCATGGACAAGCGGATCTTCTGGCTTGCGCTCGGTTCGTTCGCGATCTCGACCGAAGGCTTCGTCATCTCCAGCCTTCTGCCTGACATCGCGGCCGATGCTGGCATCTCCGTTCCGCTCGCCGGCTCGCTGATCACCGCTTTCGCGCTCGCCTATGCGTTCGGCGCGCCGGTCCTGGCGACCTTGACCGGCGAGTGGGACCGGCGCAGCGTCATCCTGTGGACGCTGGTGTTCTTCGTGCTCGGCAATGTGGTGGCGGCTCTGAGCTCGTCGTTCGAATTGCTGTTGATCGCCCGCATCATCATGGCGCTGTCGTCCGGTCTGTTCGCCGCGACCGCGCAAGGCACGGCGGTGGCGCTGGTCGATGACCATCACCGGGCGCGTGCCATTGCCGTCGTCGTCGGCGGCACCACGGTGGCGGTTGCAGTCGGCGCGCCGCTCGGTGCGCTTGTCGCGGCAGTGGCCGGCTGGCGTGGCACTTTCTTCGCCATCGCCGGACTTGGCGCGCTGGCCGGCGCGATCCTCTGGTACCGGCTGCCACGCGGCATCATCGGCACCAGGCTGCCGCTCCGGGCGCGTCTGGCGGCGGCGCTGCGGCCCGGCGTGATGCCGATCCTGCTGACGACCGCCCTAGCGCTGGTTGGCGCCTTCACCGTCTTCAGCTTCATTGCGCCGCTGGCCATCCAGAGCGGGGGCTTGAGCCCGCTGGCGCTGCCAGGAATGCTGCTCGCCTTCGGCGTCGGCGCCGTCATCGGCAACATTGCCGGCGGCCAGGCGGCCGACCGCTTCGGCGCGACGCGCACCGTCGCCTGGTCATTGGCGCTGAGCGCGGCGATGGTGATTACCTTCTCGCTGATCCCGACCTTCCTGCCGCAGCATATCGCCGGGCCGGCGCTGATGGGCATGATGGTGCCGTGGGGCATCGTCGGCTGGGCGTTCCCGCCGGCGCAGGCGAGCCGCATCATCAAGCTGGCGCCGGACGCCGCGCCGATCGTGCTCTCGCTCAACGCCTCGGCGCTCTATCTCGGCGTGGCGCTGGGCGCGGTGGTCGGGAGTATGGTGCTGCGCTACGGCGTGCCGGCAGATCTCGGCCTTGTCGCGGCAGTGTTTCCGATCGTAGGCCTGGGTATCGTGCTGGCCGGCCGGGCATTGGCCCGCCCGGTCGCAATGCCGGCCGAGTAACCGCTGCAAAGCTGGATTGGCGGCCGCTTATTCAGAGCGAAGGAGTGGCCGCCGGCATTTCCAGATCGAGATCAGCCACCGCGTCCAGCGCCGCGCGAAGCTTCGCCGCCTGCTCGGCGCCGACCTTGTCCTCGAAACGCTGCTGCGCCGCGCTCCACAGCCTGATCGCCTCGTCCAGCTTGACATTGCCCTGCGGCGTCAGCCGCACGCGCTTGACGCGGCGGTCGTCCTTGTTGGCGAAAGTCTCGACATAGCCGTCGCGGATCAGCGGCTTCAGCGTGTGCCCGAGCGCCGAGAGGTCCATGATCAGCGCCTCGGCGATGGTGCCCATCGCCGGCTCGCTGCCGACATGGATCTGAAAGAGCAGGCCGAACTGCGTGCCCTTCAAGCCCGATGGCGCCAGAGCGTCATCGTAGAAGCGCCCCAGCCTGCGCGCGGCGCGCCGCAGCGTCGCGTTGTTGCAGCGGCTAAATCCTGGCTTCCGAACTCCGGTCATGTTCGCTCCTTGCCGGCGAAAAGCTGCGCCGGCCAGCCGCAGAAATAGTTTTCGCCGCCGCCGTTGACAAGATAGTGGCATATACCTACTTCGGTGAAAGTGGCATATGCCACTAATATTAAATCGGACATGTCGGCGAATGGCGTGATCGTCGTCGCCGAACCAGAGCGACACGAACAAGGGAACAGGACAATGAGCACGAAGGACAACAAGGGCACGGCCGTGATCACCGGCGCCTCGTCGGGCATCGGCGCGGTCTATGCCGACCGGCTGGCCGGGCAGGGTTACGACCTGGTGCTGGTGGCGCGGCGCGCCGACCGGCTGCAGGAGGTTGCGGACAGGCTGGCCTATGCCTATGGCCGCAAGGTTAAGACGATTGTCGCCGATCTCGCCGGCGACAGCGACCTGCGCCGGGTCGAGCAGGCGATCGCGGCCGACGAGAGCGTGACGCTGCTGGTCAACAATGCCGGCATGGGTGGGCTGCAAGTGATCGCCGAGGCCGATGCGGACTCCGCCGAGCGCATGATCAAGGTCAATGTCATCGCCTTGACGCGTTTGACCCGCGCGGTGCTGCCGGGCCTGCTTGCGCGCAACCGAGGCGCCATCGTCAACATCGCCTCGGTGGTCGCCTACGGCATCGCCGTCGGTGGCATCTACAGCGGCACCAAGGCCTATGTCGTCAACTTCACTGAAGCGTTGCAGAGCGAAGTCGCCGGCACCGAGGTGAGGGCACAGGTCGTGCTGCCCGGACCGATCCGCACCGAGTTCTGGGACGTGTCCGGGATCAGCCTCGACAGGATCAACCAGGACTGGGTGATGACGGCCGACGATCTGGTCGACGCGGCACTTGCCGGTTTTGCCCAGGGCGAGACCGTTACCGCGCCAGGCCTTGCCGACCCGGCCGGCTTGGATACATATCTCGGCGCCAGGGACCATTTCTACGGCAGCCTGTTCGCCGGCAAGCCGGCGGCACGCTACGCCGTATAGTCCCCCTGCCGCTAGGTTGGCCGCCACATCTGCAGGATCGAGGCGGCCAGCAGCAGGCCAAGCGCAATGTTGAGCGCGCGCCACTGCCGCTCGGTCTTGAGCAGCCTCGCGAGCAGCGTGCCGGCCACGCACCACAGCGACAACGAGAAGGCCGCGGCAAGCCCGAACACCGCGCCGAGCAGCAGGGCGAGCCGCAAGGGTCCGTCGGCAAGCGCTGCGAAGGATGCGGCGGCGCCCAGCCCCATCGCCCAGCCCTTCGGGTTCATCCACTGAATGCCGGCGCCGCCGAAAAAGCTGTTCGGCCTGGCCATGGACACGTCGAGGTTCGGCGGGCCGCTGCGGCCGATCTTGACCGCCAGCCAGATCAGATAGAGCGAGCCCGCGATCTTCATCGCCAGTTGCAGGGACGGGACG
>NZ_RZOI01000235.1:0-7854 GCF_004022645.1 Mesorhizobium sp. M4A.F.Ca.ET.020.02.1.1
GCCGGTGGTCCTCAAGCTCGCCGCCAAGCGCCGCCCGCGCCGCGCCCGGCCTGCCGCCAGGAAAGTGCCGGCAGCGGTTGCCGGCTGAGGGCCGGGCAGGGTGTCTCCTACTGGAAATTGAAATACAGCGCCGGCGGGTACTGCGACCCGTCGCCGGCCGGCGCCTTTGCCTCCGCGGCGGGCGTTATCCCACCTGTCGACGTGTTGTCGAGCGGCGGACGGGTTTCCTCGGCCTTGGCGGCGTTGTCTTGGTGCGCCGGGGCCTTCTTCTTGGCCTCCGCGCTCTGCGCGAGCACAAGCATGACGAGCAGCGCGGACAGCGCGGATAGAACGACTTTCATGAAGGTTTCCTCCCTTGGTTCCACGGCATTCATTGCTTGAAACCGGACTCGTCGAGCAGCGCGACCTGCTTGCCGTCGATGTAGAAGCGGATCGCGTGCGCCTCGTTGTCGATGTCGATGCGCGTCGACTGCGCGGCCTGCGCAGCCGGGCCTTTGACATATTTCGAGGGAAGATCACCGGCCGGCGCGTAGCGGAAGAGCAGCGCCAATGCGATGCATCCGGCGGTAAATACAATGAAGGTCAGTCTGGAAGAGGCGCTCGAGGTCATCTGGTCGTTCCTTCAGGTTGAAGTGGCATTACGGTTCGGTTGCTCCAGGTTCCTGAGCCTGGTTTCGCCGTTGCTCGGTTGAAGCGTGTCACTGCTCTGCGAGGAAGACGTGCCCAGCCCACATTTCTGTGTGTTGTCCCGACGGCCTGCCCCTTGCCCGCGGCGAGCTTAGCGCCGGCCCGCGAACCGAGAAGGCAGCACGCGCGGAATGCCGTGGAATTCTTTGGAATTCCTGGAATATTAGCTTGTGGAAAAGTACAATGTAAGGATGCGCCAGGGCGTGTTATGGCTGACAGCGGACAGTAAGGGGCGGCCGCATGGCACAGCATATCGGGCAGAAATTGCGGCTGACTTCAGCCCTGCTGGGAACTGTCACCCGCAAGGAACTGGCGGCGGCCTTCCGGGCTGTCAATCCGAAGACCGCGTTCGATCTCGGCCGCGCCGACAAATGGCTGCAGGGCCGCGCCCAGCCCCGTGAGCACAGCGTCTACGACGATTGGGCGAAGCTGCTTCGCCTGGAGCACCCGGGCGCCTGGATCGCCGACTGCGATCTGCCGGATTTCATCGCCACCATCTCCGACCGTCACGGCGTCGACAGGGCCGAGCTCGAACGCCGCGCCAGCGCCCAGTTCGAGACGGCATCCAGCCATGAAGAGCGCAGCCTCGCCTTCGCGCTCGCCGGAACCTACGCATGCTATTCGCGCGCCTGGTCGCCCTATTTTCGCGGCCAGTTCATCAAGGGCATCCTGTCGATCGAGCCAGGGCCTGGCATGCATGGCCTGACCGCCACCTATCGCGAGTCCTTGCCGACCGGCCAGCTGGTGCTTGGCGGTCCGGTCACGCCGGCCAAGCGCGCCCTTTACGTGCATCTGAAGGAAGTCGGCGGCGATGCCCAGTTCTTCATCAGCCTGTTCCCGCAGTCGCAGCCGGGCAGCGTGCTTGGCGGCTATATGTGCGGCACCGCCATCATCGGCCCGGAGGCGCAGCCATCGCTGACAAGGATCCTCATCGTGCGTCTGCGCGCTCCACTGCCGGGCGCTGCCTCATGGGGCGGATACCTGTTGCCCGACCAGTCGATATCGGGTGATCTGGCATCGCTCGGCATCGCCATCGAGCAGCCGGAGCAGGTCGACCGGCAGCTCACGCGCTTCCTGGTCGGCGGCAGCGACGGCGGCGTCCACCAGGTCCCGCCGGCCGAGTTCCGCGCCATCCTGGACGTCTTCGACCGCCATTGGCTGCGGCACTCGGGCGCCTGAGCAGTCCCCACAAGGAAAGAAGGGATCGCGCAATATCCCCTCACGCCGCGGCGGAGACCGAGAGAGGAAGCCGTGCCGGGTGTTTCAGTCATCCTTCAAATCTTCGGCTTCGTCCTTGAGCTTGGTCCAGTCGGCACCATGCTTGCGCAACAAGGCGCGCGCCTGTTTCGGCGAGACGTCGGCAATTTCCGTCAGGTGCTCCACCTCCAGCTCTTGCCCTTTCACCACGCGGCTCGCCTGCTTTTTTTCTTTCTTTTCTTTGGTGGCCATCTCTGTGTCCTCTTCTTGCATCATCGGATCAACGAGGACCTAGAAGTGTTGGTTCCGGTTCCCATATTGTCGCTTGGCGGCTTGAGGTCCGGCCACGGTTGGTCGAGATTTGGTCGAGGCGGCGGCAGACCTGGCCGCCGGCAACGGCGCCCGCCGCGCCCAGTCTCTAGTCGGTCTTGCGCGGCACGATATAGCTGGTGACGGTCTTGTTCCCCACACCGCGCGTCACCGTTACGATCGCATGGCCGGCCGGCAGTGAACCTGTAATACTCAGGTCGATCTCTCGGCAGCGGCCGATGATTTCGCCGTTAGCCGATCTGGCAAGACGCTCCTTCAATGACGCCCGGCATTCCTGGACCGACATGTAGAGGTCGGGCGGCGAATCGATAGGTCGGCAGACGGAGGTCTGTCCGGGGCTGCACGAAAGCAAAATCATCACCGCCGCGACCGCCGGATCCATTCTTGAAATTCTCCATTGTGGCAAGCGTCAACGCGTAAGGGCGGGCTTAGTTTCGAAACTGTTAAAGTATGAAGGCTGAAGCTGGCTGGCGGGACACATCGATTCCTCCGCGGCGAGGGCTTCGGAAAGGACCGGACTGCGCAGGTTCCATTGAAAAGATGCTTGGCGAGCCAAGGATTTTCAGCCGAGTGCCATTCCAATCGCCAAGAACATGATGGCGACCGCGAACACCGGGGTGAGTAGCCAGCGTGCCTGATCGACGCTCTTATCCATGGATTCCTCTCCTGAACCTTGTAGCGAGCAACGAAGGCGGGCAATCAAGGGTTCCGGTTGCCGCCCCTGACGAGGCTATTGCGCCTGATAAGGTCGTACACGGTTCAGACCTAGGTCCTCATCGCGGAACGTTTGCAAAAACCTGGCGTTGGGTCTGCTTGCAGCGTGAAGACAATGTCGTCTGGCGCAACCACACCACCAGGAGGAAACTATGAAAATCTATCTCGCCGCAGCCGCTGCGGGGTTTTTGCTGCTGGCCGGTATCGGGGCTGCCGCCGCCGACACCCTGATCATTCAGCCGGAACAGGAAACGGTCATCCGGGAATATGTGAAGAAGAAGCCCCTGGCCTCGGTAGCGCTTCCTGGCGTGGAGCTCAACATCGGCACGACTCTTCCCGATACAGTCGAGCTTTATGAAGTTCCCGACGTGCAATACCGCTACGTCGTGATCGACAACCGGACGGTCCTCGTTGATCCGGGCACGCGCAAGATCATCAAAGTTTACGAATAGGCCAAACGCTTCAGCTCAGGCCCGCTGCATTTCGGTGCGGCGGGCCTTCAAGTCGCTCAAATATCGAGGAGCCATGCATGTTGGACCGTGAGATCGGGCAATCCCACGCCTTGGGACTGCGCGTAGCCGCCCTGAGGGCGAGGATGCGGGAAGCCCGCATTACCGAACACGAGATGAAGACCTTCCGGAAGGTCGCCGCGGTGATGGAAGACGGCCAGGGCCAGATTGGTGGCGACGACCTGATCGCCATATCCTTCGTGGCCGAAACCGAATAACGAGCCGGTGGGCCGGCTGTGAGGGCCCCAGGGCGTTGCGGGTCCACGCCCTGGTCGTCTTATCGGCCTTCGCCGGACGCGGCGTCGTTGTCTTTTGCGGCCCAGATTGCCCTAATTCGATCGCTGGCTTCCAGGTAAGCCATGTCGATTAGGTAGGTCAGAAGATCCTCACCGTCTGACCGCGCTCGCTCGCGGACTTCCCTCAACATTGCCTGGGCGAAGTGCAGGTTCCCTAGGCGGGTGGACTGTTCCATATGCGTTCCCAACCCTAAGTATTTCGCTTCCAAAAGTTATTAGACCAGTCTTACGTGATAATTACCGCTGCCAGGCAAAATTGGATTTGCAGCCGGCGAAACCGGCCCGCCGCTCGAAAGTGGGCCATGGCATGATCGCGGAGGGCTGCCACAACGCTCGGCGGCGTTAACCATGCCCTCGATTGTTGTCGAACCAACAGTGCGCCTTTCCCGTTTCGAAGCCATGCAGGATCATGGAAAGGCGAGATTCCGCTGTCGTCCAGAACCTTCGGGAAGCTGGATGGTGTGGGATGAGTCCGACAACGCTCCTGGTACCTTGGGAGGCCGCTCACTGGTCGGTCGCACCTGGCAGCGCGCCAAAGTGGCCTGCGATCTGCTGGCGCGCATTTATGACAACCGGCTGGATGCTCGATCGCTTGGCAAGCCGCGTGCCCACCCGGTGGATCGTGTCGACGAGCTCATCTCTTCCATCCGCAGGGCACGCGACTAGAGCATGATGCCGAAAAGTGTGAAGCGGGTTTCGGACGACATCATGCTCTATCTCTTTGATTTAGAGCCGGATTCAGATTTCAGGTCGATTCGACCTGAAATCATCCGGCTCTAGGGGGCGGTCAGAACGCGGTCCGGCGGCCCCATGCGACTCGCGGGCGGCCGCTGGGCCTAACCAATCGGGGCGAGCGCTGCCGGCCGGCGCCCGGTTCATCGGACCGTCATGAAACTGCGGCAAGTTGGGCGGGCAGTTCCCAACCTCCAAGAGCCATCTCGCCCGGTCACGCCGGGCGAGCTTTTTTGCTCGTTTGTCATTGGGCCGCGGTACGGCCGGCACGAAACCAAATCATCGACCGCGCGTTTCCAACCCAGCGAGGTCTTCTCGCTATCGACACCAAATCTGCCCGCCGGCCGCACACCGGCGGGCTTTCTTTGCAGCGGCCGCTGCCTGAATGGGCTCGGCTGGGTCAGGCGCCCACTTGCGATCGCAAGCCCATTCCCCTCACGCCGACCAGAAATACCTGACCGTGTGGAAGAACACCGGGGCGGCGAAGACCAGGCTGTCGGCGCGGTCCATCATGCCGCCATGGCCCTCGATCAGATGGCCCCAGTCCTTCACGCCCTGGTCGCGCTTGATGGCCGAGGCGACCAGGCCGCCGAGAAAACCCATCAGACAGGCGACAAGGGCGACGGCGGCCGCCTGCAGCGGCGAGAACGGCGTCAGGAACGACAACAGCGCGCCAAGCAGGCTGGAGGCGGCGAGCCCGCCGACCAGCCCTTCCCAGGTTTTCGACGGCGACACGGTCGGCGACAGCAGGTGTTTTCCGAACAGCTTGCCGAAGATGTATTGCAGCACGTCGCTGCCCTGCACGGTGATGATCAGGAAGGCGATGAGCAGGAGGTTGCGGCCCTCGAAGCCCGGCACGTCGAGCGTCAGCAGCGCCGGCACGTGGCTGACGAAGTAGACCGAGATCATGATCGCCCATTGCTGTGCCGAGACGCGCTCGAGGAAGCGCTCGGTGTCGCCGTTGAGCGCGGTGATCGCCGGCATCAGCAGAAAGCAGTAGACCGGGATGAAGATGGTGAAGAGCCCGTACCACGCCGTCCACACCAGCCAGTACTGGAATGGGATGATGATGGCGAACATGCCGAGCAGCACCCAGTGGTCGCTGCGCCGGCTGTGCGTCAGCGTCACGAATTCGCGCAGCGCCGCGAACGAGATCAGCGCGAACAGGATGGTCATGCCGGCATGGCCGAAGAAGAAGGCGACGGTGATCGCCACCACCATCACCCACCAGGCGTTGATGCGCTGGGTGAGATTGACGAGCGTCGGCGACAGCGGCTTCGGCGCTCGCCATGACAAGATGCCGGCGGTGACGCTGGCCGTCGACAGCACCGCGACCAGGCCGGCGATCAGGATCATGGTTTCATGTATCGGCGGTAGTGGCATCAGTCGTCTCGGTCGGGGCGGGGGTTGAGGGCGAGCAGCGTCTGGCGGGCGCGTTCGAGGAAGGCGCGCCGCTCCTCGCCGGGCGCGATGGTCACAGCCGGGCCGAAGACGACGCGGCACAGAAGCGGCACCGGCAGGAATTGGCCCTTGGGCAGAACCCGCGACATGTTCTCGATCCAGCACGGGATGAGCTCCACCTCGGGCCGCGCCATCGACAGGTTGTAGAGGCCGGAACGGAACGGCAGCAGCGGCTCGTCCGTGGTGTTGCGCGTGCCCTCGGGAAACAGGATCAGCGAATGACCCTGGTCGAGCACCGACAGCATGATGTTGATCGGGTTCTGTGACTCTTCGGTCCACTGCCGGTGGATCAGCACCGAGGACAGCATGTCCTCGGCGATGTAGCGGCGCAGCCGCGACTTGCCCCAATATTCGGCCGCCGCCACCGCATGGGTGCGGGCGCGCACTTTCTCGCTGAGGCAGGCCGAGAGCAGGATGAAGTCGCCATGGCTGGCATGGTTGGCGAAATAGATGCGCTGCCGCTCCGAGGGCTGGCTGCCGTTCCATATCGGTCGCACGCCGGTCACCACCCAGGCCAGCGCCGACAGGCCGACCGAGGTGATGGTCTGCAGGAGGGTGAAAGTGTTGGCGCGGATGTGGAGTTTTGTCATCGAAGTCTCAAAGCAATGCCGCCATCAGTGACGCCGCCGCGAACACCGCAAAGGCCATACGCTGCTTCATCAGCAGCCGGCGCGTACCCGATATCCGCTGGTCGAGCGATCGCGTCGCGGCAGGCATGGGCTTCAGCCGCATGCGGGCGAGCAAATCATCGACCGCGCCGCCGCCCGAAACCTCGCTGTCATGGCTCGCCATCAGCCGGAACAGCAGCGCGTCGAACAGGAGGAGCGCGGTGAAGGCGAGGGTAGCCAGAGCCGCCGCCGCAGGTGACACCGCTATCGGCGGCAGCGTGGCTGGTGGCTGCGGCCGATAGCGGTGTCACCTGCGGCGCGGCCGCCAGCCCGATCACCGGCGCGGCGAGCAGGCAAGCCGCGACCGCCAGCAGCGGCCACGCCGCCTGCAGCATAAGTCCGGCGGCGAACGCGCCGGCTTTGTCCTGATAGCTATTGCTGTTCATGCCGCTTCGTCCATCCCGGCCTGAATGTGCACCGGTCGGCCGGAGGCGGCGAGCAGTTTGCGCGCCTGCGCGGCGGTGTGCGAGCGGCCGGTGCCGACCAGCCATGCGGCGGCGAACGTGGCGCTGCGCTGGAAGCCGAGCGCGCAGCAGATCAGCACCGTCCCCTGCCGGCGCGCCGCCTCGATCGCCGGCACCGCTTCGGAGAGTTGCTTCGCGGATGGCGGCAGAAGATCGAGCACGGCGAGGCTGATCCAGCGGCAGGATGCGCCGCGCGGCCGCTCCAGTTCGGCGGCAAGGTCGATCACCGTGCCGAAGCCGCTGGCCTCGGCAGCCGTCGGGAACCGGCCGAGGAAGACGCCGTCGGTGACAGGCACCATTGGCGACAGCGTGCGCGTCCAGGCCCAGAGATTGATTCTGGCGCCGACGCGGTAGGGCCAGAGCAGCAGCCGACTGGCGAGTGAGACGCGGCCGTCCGCCGCTTTCTGGAACACCTTGGCTCCGGCGCCGGCATAGCCGAAGGCGACGATGGCCAGCGCCAGCGCCGGCCACAGAAGGGCGAGGGCAACCGCCGAGACGAGGGCGCCGCCGGCCGCGCCCGCCAGCAGCAGTGTGGCCCCCAGCGCATAGAAGACCGCCAGCCGCTGCGCTTTCCTGTCGGTCGCCAGCCGGAAGCCGGCGAAAGGCAGTTCGCCCGTGCGCGGGAACAGCCACAGCGCGAACAGGCCGAGCAGCGCGCCGGTCGGGATGTCGATGAAATGGTGCTGCCATGTCGTCAGCACCGAGGCGCCGATCAGGAAGCACCAGACGTGCCAGGCAATTCCTGAGATGCCGCTCAGCCGGTGCCGCCAGTGGTCCCAGATGATCGTAAGCCTGT
>NZ_RZOI01000236.1:0-7837 GCF_004022645.1 Mesorhizobium sp. M4A.F.Ca.ET.020.02.1.1
TCGCTGAATGGCTGGACGGCTTCGCGCGCGAGCACGGGTTCGAATTTCCCGTGCTCGCGCGCGAAGCCGTCCAGCCATTCAGCGAAGATCGGGCCGGCGCGGCCGGGTCGCGTGCTGCCGATGATGATGTTCAGCCGGTGTTTCAAGGCGGGGCTCCTGCGCTTGGTATCTGTCGGTGACTGCCCCTAAGGCATGCGGCGGTAGGCGGCAAGAAGCCGCGGCGAGCGGACAGTCAGATTCCCGGGAGCGGACATTGCCGAAGGGAGGGCGGTCACGGTCCGGCCCTTCGGCCGCATGGACGCCGGCCCAGGCAACCACTACATTCGAAGGGACAAGCGGAGCAAGCCATGGACACCCAGCCCGCCCCCTTCGTGCCGCCGGCGCCGAAGCCGCGTACCTCGCCGCCGTCGACGCTGGAGATGATGCGCATCGTCTATCGCAATCCGCTCGAACTGTGGGGCGAGCCGACCTACAACCAGCCATGGATCTCGGTGAACGGCATCGGCGGGCCGCTGGTCATCGCCAACGATCCCGGCCTCATCCGCCATGTGCTGGTCGACAATGCCAGGAATTACAAGATGGCGACGGTGCGCCAGATGATCCTGCGCCCGATCCTGCGCGACGGCCTGCTCACCGCCGAAGGCGAGGTGTGGAAGCGCTCGCGCAAGGCGATGGCGCCGGTGTTCACGCCGCGCCACATCTTCGGTTTCGCCCAGCCGATGCTGAAGCGCACGCTGGAGTTCGTCGCCCGCTACGAGGCGGGCGGCACCACCGACATCGCGCACGACATGACGCTGCTCACCTTCGACATCCTTGCCGAGACGCTGTTTTCCGGCGAGATCGCCGGCGAACCCGGCGGCTTCGCCAAGGAGATCGACCGCCTGTTCGAGACCATGGGCCGGGTCGATCCGCTCGACCTCCTGCGCGCTCCGCTATGGCTGCCGCGGCTCACCCGCATCCGCGGCCGCAAGACCATGGCCTATTTCCGCGACATCGTCGCCGGCACGGTGAAGATGCGCGAGGAGCGATTGAAGCGGGACCCCGATCATGTGCCGCAGGACTTCCTCACACTTCTGCTCAAGGCCGAAGGGCCGGACGGGTTGACGCGCTCGGAAGTCGAGGACAACATCATCACCTTCATCGGCGCCGGCCACGAGACGACGGCCCGCGCGCTCGGCTGGACGCTCTATTGCCTGGCCGAGGCGCCATGGGAGCGCGACAAGATTGAGCGCGAGATCGACGACGTGCTGTCGCGGGAGCCCGATCCAACAAAATGGCTGGACGCCATGCCGCTCACCCGCGCTGCCTTCGAGGAGGCGCTCAGGCTCTATCCGCCGGCGCCGTCGATCAACCGCGAGCCGATCGAGCCGGAAACCTGGAACGACCTGCATATACCGAAATATGCCGCCGTACTGGTGATGCCCTGGGTCGTCCACCGCCACCGCAAGCTGTGGGACAGGCCGGATGCCTTCATGCCGGAACGCTTCCATCCGGGAAACCGCGACCGCATCGACCGCTTCCAGTATCTACCCTTCGGCGCCGGCCCGCGCGTCTGCATCGGCGCCAGCTTCGCCATGCAGGAGGCGATCATCGCGCTTGCCATCCTGTTGTCGCGCTTCCGCTTCGACAGCACGCCCGAAACCCACCCATGGCCGGTGCAGAAGCTGACGACGCAGCCGCAAGGCGGCCTGCCGATGCAGGTCACCGTACGCGGTTCATAGCCGCTTGGCTGGTTTCGCGGTCAGGCCGCGGGTTTGCGCTGGAACTGGCCGGCGGCGCGGAAGCGCCAGAGATAGCTCGGCAATATGGTTCCGATCGACTGCGGCTGCAGGCCAAGGCCGGCAAGCGTCCGGCTTTCCCGGGCGGCCTGGTCGGACACAATGTTGTGCGCGCGCAGCTGCAGCACCTGGTCCTTGGTCAGCAGCGGGTTGGGCAGCAGGCCGAGGATCGAGGCTTGCAGGTTCGCCACCCACCACGGCACCGGCACCAGGATCCGCTTGCGGTCGATCACGGTGAGCAGTTCTTCCATGCATTCCTTGAAGGTGAGCACCTGCGGCCCGCCGAGCTCGTAGATGCGGCCGCCTTCGACCTTGCCGTCGACCGAGCGCGCGATGGCTTCGGCGACGTCGCCGACATAGACCGGCTGGAACTTGGTCTGGCCGCCGCCGAGCAGTGGCAGCACCGGCGAAAGGCGCGCCATGTTGGCGAAGCGGTTGAAGAAGCCGTCGTCCGGGCCGAAATTGATCGAGGGCCGGAAGATCACGGCGTCGCTGATCGTCTCCAGCACGGCCTTCTCGCCGAGCGCCTTGGTGCGCGCGTAGACCGACTGCGAATTGAGATCGGCGCCCAGCGCCGAGATGTGGGTGAGGCCGGCGCCGACCGAGCGCGCAGCCTCGGCCACGGCGCGGGCCCCGAAGTCGTGCACGGCGCCGAACTTCTGCCGCCCGCTCTCATGCAATATGGCTACCAGGTTGACGACATGGTCGGCTTCCTGCACGGCGCGGTCGATCGACCAGCGCACGCGCACATTGGCCTGTACCGGCTGGATCTGGCCGACATTGCCGAGCGGCTGCAGATGGCCGGCAAGATCGGGGCGGCGGCAGGCGACCCGGATGCGGTAGCCGCGCTTGGCCAGCGCCCGCACGACATGACGGCCGACAAAGCCGGAGCCGCCGAAGACGACGACGAGCTTTGGGATCTGCAGGATTTCGGTCATGGCTGGCTCCGGCGCGCTTTCCAAGTGGCACTGGCTCTTGGCTGAAGCCGTTTCATAGTCGGTTTCGCGCCAAAGGCAAAGGGCATGCGGAACCAATCACGAGGCTTGTTTCTGCCCTCGTCAGAACGCCCTGCCGATCCGGGCGTCGACCGATTGGCTGTTGCCGCCGCGGATGACGAAGAAGAGCAGGATCGCCGCCCAGATGAGTGACTTTTCCGCGCCGGAGAAACCCTGGCCCATGCTCATCCAGTGGAACCACACCGTGACCAGGAGCACGATGAGGCCGGCAAACGCGGCCGGACGGGTCAACAGGCCGATGGCGATCAGGATGCCGCCGAAGAATTCGGTGCAGGCAAGCAGCGGCGACCAGAAGGCGCCCGGATAGAAGCCGAGCCCTTCGACCATCTCGGTGGCGCCGAACGGGTCCGTAATCTTCTGCGAGCCGTGGATGGCGAGGAAGATGCCCGCTACTGCGCGCAGGACGGTTTCAGCCGTGTTGTTCAAGGCCGCGTAGAAGCCACCGAGGGCAGGGATGAAAAGTCTCTTGCTCGACATATCGGTACTCGCGGACATCAAGGTCTCCTTTGTTGCGACGATCCCGCAAACGCCCGATTGCGGGAATGCAGTCAAATAAACAAAAGTTGACCAAAAGAAGAATGTTTTATCGCGTCAGGCGTGAAACGCAGAAAACCCCGCCGAAGCGGGGTTTTCCGGGTGACGCACGCACCGAAACAGGGTCTGACGAGACGGCCTGACCTGAGACGGCATCAAGTTCGGCGTGAACAAGCACGCCCGCCCCAGCCCTGAACGCCCGGCACGGCGCCGCCAACCGCAAGCCGCGACAAAGCACCCCTGCGGCTCGCGGTGTGAGATGCTGGAGATGGGTCGCCGCGACGAGCAAAAAGGTTCAGTCGGGTGCGAAAAGCCGCGCCTAAATGCCGGGCTCAGGTAGACCGCGGGGCTCGGGCCGCGAAGTCAGCGGGAGGAATAGCGCTCGGCGAATTCGGAGATGCGCTGGATCACCGCCTTGGGCGCGGTGATGCCGCGCGCCACGGCCTTCTCCGCCGCCTCGGCCCGAGCACGTCCCGGCACATGCACGCCATAGCGGCGGCGCAGCCGGTCGAGCTGGTCACGCATGCGCTGCTCGAAATCGGGGTCGAGCAGCTTGGGCTCGACGGCGAGCACGAAAAGCCCGGTTCCCGGGCTGTCCGGGCCGCCGGTGAACCAGGGCGCGTCAAGCGACCAGTTGGCACCGGAAAGGCCCGCCGCCAGCACCTCGACCATCAGCGCGATGTTGGCGCCGCGCTGGCCGCCAAAGGCGAGCATGGCGCCTTTCATGGCAGCCGCCGGGTCGGTGGTCGGATTGCCGCTGGCGTCCAGCGCCCAGCCCTCGGGGATTTTCCTGCCGTCCTCGGCCGCCTTGCGGATGTTGACGAAGGCGGTGGCGCTTGACGACTGGTCGATGACCAGCGGCGATCCGTCGGCGGCGGGCGCGGCGAACGACATCGGATTGGTGCAGTAGACCGGCTTCACCGAGCCGGAGCCGGCCAGCACCGCCGGCCCGTTGGTGGCGGCGAAGGACACCAGCCCCTGCGCTGCCAGCCGCCCGGTGAAATAGCCGAGCGCGCCGCATGTATAGGCGTTCCTCTGCGAAAAGATGGCGACGCCAAAGAGTTTTGCCGCCTTGGCGAGATCCTCGATCGTGCGGTCGAAGCCGGTATGGGCGAGGCCGCCGCGCGCGTCGGACAGATAGACGGCGAGCGCCGGCCTGGTGATGACCGGATCGGCATTGCCGTCGATGCGGCCGGCTTCGATCGCCTCCAGATAGTCGATGAAATGCGTCAGCCCGACGCTGGTGAGCCCTTCCGCCTCGGCCGCGACGATGGAAGCGGCGAGCGACTGTGCGTTTTCCTCGTTGGCGCCGGCGCCAAGCGCCGCCATCCGGCACAGCCCTGTTGCCTGATCGAGACTGAGTTGCATGGTGATGGGTTCCTAGTGAGCAGCGAGTAGCGAGTAGGGAATAGCGAATGGGAATGGTGGGCTGTTGGCCGCCTCGTGTCCTATTCGCTACTCGCTATTCGCTACTCACTTCTAACCGATCTTGACCGGGATCCGCGCCTCGATTCGGCTGAAGGCGAAGACGAGGATGCCGGTGATGGCCATATAGATCAACGCCAGCAGCAGCAAGGGTTCGTAGGTGAGGTAGGTGTCCTGCCGTACCTTTGACGATACGGCGAAGATGTCGATGACGCTGATCGTTGCTACCAGCGGCGTCGACTTCAGCTGCAGCACCGTTTCGCCGGTCAGCGTCGGTAGCGCCCGGTAGAAGGCCTGCGGCAGCCAGATGCGGCGGAAGATCTTCCAGCGGCTCATGCCGAAAGCGCGTGCCGCTTCCAGTTGCCCCTTCGGCACGCCGGCGAAGGCGCCGCGCATCACCTCGCCCTCGTAGCCGGCGAAGGACAGGGTCAGCGCCAGCACGCCATAGGGCCAGGCCTGCCTGAGATATGGCCACATCCAGGAGTCGCGGATCCATGGATATTGCGGAAACAGCGAACCCAAGCCGTAATAGAGCAGCCAGAGCTGCAGGAGCAGCGGCGTCCCCCGGATGATGGTGCAGAAGACCTTGGCCGGCATGGCGAACCAGAACGGGCCACCGGCCTGCGCCAGCCCGAGCGGCACCGCGAGCAGGAAGCCCAGCGAGCAGGTGACGGCCAGGATCCACAGCGCCCGCCAGATGCCCATGAGACCCATTTCCCAATATTGCGGCAGCCAGTCCCAGCGCATGAAGAAGGCGGCGCCGAGGACCAGCCCCAGCGCGATCAGGATCAGCACGATGCGATGCGGCTGCAGCCACAGCGAGGCGCGCGCGACGGCGTTGACGACGACGGCTTCGTTGGCCATCAGCGCGCCTCCTTGACCGAAGGCATGCCGCGCCGCGACCATACCTCGACGCGGCCGATGATCAGGTTGGAGAACAGCGACAGCAAAAGGTAGAGCGCGCCCGCCGCGACGTAGAATGTCAGATAGGCCTTGGTGACGCCGGCGGCCTGCCGCGTGGCAAGGGTCAGTTCGAAGAAGCCGACGACGGCCAGCAGCGCGGTGTCCTTGGTGGCGATCAGCCAGAGATTGGCAAGGCCGGGAATGGCGAAAGGCAGCATCGCCGGCAAGGTGATGCGTCTGAGCAGCAGGCTTGGCGGCATGCCATAGGCGCGGGCAGCTTCGATCTGCCCCTGCGGGATGGACAGGATGGCGCCGCGGATGACCTCGGTCGAATAGGCGCCCTGGACGAAGCCGAGGACGAAAATGCCGGCCGCCAGCCCGCTGATGTCGACGCGCTGGTAGCCCATCGCCGTCAGCACCTGGTTGATCAGGTCGGTGCCGGCATAATAGAGCAGCAGGATCAGCACCAGTTCCGGTACGGCGCGCACGATGGTCGTGTAGACGGCGAGCAGATCGCGCACCACCGGGCCGCCATAGAGCTTGCCATAGGCGCCGCCGGTGCCGATCAGAAGCCCGAGGCAAGTGGCGCCGATGGCGATCTCGATCGAATGCAGCAGGCCGACCAACAGCGTTCCGCCCCAACCCGGCGGCGTGGGCGAGAGGAGCTCCATGATGCCGGCCGCCGAGGCCGGAAGAAATGCGTCGATCAGCTTCGCCCCCGGATTGCTGGAGCCAGGACCGCCCGGTGCTATACGCCCGCGGAAAGCCTGCTTGGACAGATGCCGGCGAAACCTCGCGGCGTGCCGGGCACGCCGCGAGGTCGCTCACTCATGCGGTGGGACCGTCAGTTCGACTGCGGGTCGTCGCCATAGACGTCGAAATCGAAGTACTTCTTGGTGATCTCGGCATATTTGCCATTGGCGCGGATGGCCTTGATACCGGCGTTGATCTTTTCCTTCAGGTCGGTGTCTTCCTTGCGCAGGCCGGCGCCGACGCCCGGTCCGAGAACATCGAGATCAGGCGCGACCATGCCCTTCAGGTCGCAGCATGCCTTGCCCTGGTCCGACTTGAGGAAGGCGTCGAGCGCGATGGAATCGGCCTGCACCGCATCGAGACGGCCGGCGGCGAGATCCTGGTCGGCTTCGTCCTGGGTCTGGTATTCCTTGATCTCCGCCGCTCCGGTGAAGTGCTTCTTGGCGTAGACGGCGTGGATGGTCGAGACCTGGACGCCGATGACCTTGCCCTTGAGATCGTCCGGCGTGGCGCCGAACTTCTGGTCCTTCGGGCCGATGATGGCGGTCGGCGTGTTGTAGTACTTGTCGGAGAAGTCGATCGTCTTCTTGCGTTCTTCGGTGATCGACATCGAGGCGGCGATGAGGTCGATCTTCTTGGTGGTCAGCGCCGGAATTATGCCGTCCCAGGCGACAGGGGTGATGACGCAGTCGAGCTTCTCCTCGGCGCAGACGGCGTCGATGAAATCGATCTCCCAACCGACCCATTTGCCGGAAGCGTCGGGCGAGGCGAAGGGCGGGTAGGGTTCGGCGGCGACGCCGACCTTGATCGGATCGGCCTTGGCGACGCCCATCGCGGCGACGCCGAGAAGCAGCGCCGCGGCGAATGTCTTGAGAACAGTCTTCATGTCAGGACTCCCAGTTTGTTGTGTTCCCGGTTTTCGCCCCGCTTCACTTCGGTCCTAGCCGACGTTGCGGAGGAATTGCTTGAGCCTTTCGGATTTGGGCGCGCCGAACAGCTGTTCCGGCGGGCCTTCCTCCTCGACCAGCCCGTTGTAGAGGTAGACGACATGCGTCGCGACCTCGCGGGCAAACTTCATTTCATGCGTGACCAGAACCATTGTCCGTCCCTCGCGCGCCAGATCGCCGATCACCTTCAGCACCTCGCCGACCAGTTCCGGATCGAGCGCCGAGGTCGGCTCGTCGAACAGCATGACGCGCGGATTGATCGCCAGCGCCCGGGCGATCGCCGCGCGCTGCTGCTGGCCGCCGGACAGATAGGCCGGATAGACGTCGCGCTTCTCGGCGAGGCCCACACGCGCCAGCAGCTTCTCGGCCTGGGCGACCGCCTCCTCGCGCCTGACGCCCAGCACATGCACCGGAACCTCGATGACGTTCTCGATCAGCGTCATGTGGCTCCACAGGTTGAAGTTCTGGAACACCATGCCCA
>NZ_RZOI01000237.1:0-7824 GCF_004022645.1 Mesorhizobium sp. M4A.F.Ca.ET.020.02.1.1
ATGTGAAGGAGACGAGCGGCCAGCCGCGCGCCGTCGTCCAGATCAATCATGGACTGGCCGAGCATGCGGCGCGCTATGCCCGCTTCGCCGATTTCCTCGCCGAGCGCGGCTGTCATGTCTATGTGCAGGACCATCGCGGCCACGGCGCGACCAGGGCGCCGGATGCGCCGCTCGGCAAATTCGCCGATGTCGATGGCGGCGCCAAGGTCATCGCCGATGTCACCGCCATCCACGACCTGATCGCCGGCGAGCACCCGGGCGTGCCGGTCATCCTCTTCGGCCATTCGATGGGCGCGTCGGTGGCGTTGAACTTCCTTCTGCGTCATTCGGCGCGCGTCCATGCCGCCGCGATCTGGAATGGCAACTTCTCCCAGGGCCTGCTGAGTCAGCTGGCGCTGGCCATCCTGGGCTGGGAGAGGATGCGGCTGGGTTCCGACGTACCGTCGCGACTGCTGCCGAGGCTGACCTTCCAGGCCTGGGGCAAGGCCGTGCCCAACCACAAGACCCTGTTCGACTGGCTGTCGCGCGACGAGGCGGAGGTGGCGAAATACGTCGCCGATCCGCTGTGCGGCTGGGATGCCTCGGTGTCGATGTGGCGGGACGTCGTCCAGATGGCGATTTACGGCGGCAGCGACGGCAATTTTTCCGGCGTGCGCCGCACCCTCCCCATCAATCTGCTCGGCGGCGAGAAAGACCCCGCCTCGGATTATGGCAAGGCGGTCAACCACCTCGCCGGGCGCATAAGGAGGATGGGCTTTTCGAATCTGGTTTCAAAGGTTTACCCGGAGACCCGCCACGAAAGCCTGAACGAGGTCAACCGGGACATCGTCATGGCCGATTTCGCTGCATGGACGGACAGCGTTCTGAAATCCTGATCCCGGCGTGGCCTATTGCATGGGCCGTGACAGGGACGGCCGGGATTGATAGAGGCTGCGTTTTCGACCCAACACGGTGATCCATGGCCGAGCCTCCGCTGAAAGGCATACGCGTTATCGAACTCGCCCGCATCCTCGCCGGGCCCTGGGCGGGGCAATTGCTGGCCGATCTCGGCGCCGACGTCATCAAGGTCGAGAGTCCCGACGGCGGCGACGACACCCGCAAATGGGGCCCTCCCTTCGTCATGAGCCATGACGGCGAGAACCTGTCGGCCGCCTACTATCACTCCTGCAATCGCGGCAAGCGTTCGATCGCCATCGACTTCTCCAAGCCCGAGGGCGCCGATACGCTCCGCCGCCTGGTCGCCACGGCCGACGTTTTGATCGAGAATTTCAAGCTCGGCGGGCTGAGGAAATACGGCCTCGACTACGAGAGCCTGAAGAAGATCAACCCGCGCCTCGTTTATTGCTCGATCACCGGCTTCGGCCAGGACGGGCCGTATGCGCCACGGGCCGGCTATGATTTCATCATCCAGGCCATGGCCGGCATGATGTCGATCACCGGCGAGGCCGGCCGCGAGCCGCAGAAGGCCGGCGTCGCCATCTCCGACCTCTTCACCGGCCTCTATTCGGTGGTCGCCATCCAGGCGGCACTTCGCCATGCCGAGAAGGCCGGCGAGGGCCAGCATATCGACATGGCGCTGTTCGACAGCCAGATCTCGGCGCTCGGCAACCAGAACCTCAACTATCTGGTCTCCGGCAAGTCGCCGGTGCAGATGGGCAACGCGCATATGAACATCGCGCCCTACGAGGTGCTGCCGGTCAGGGACGGCCACATCATCCTGGCCGTCGGCAATGACGGCCAGTTCCAAAAATTCTGCGCGGCGGTCGGTCTCGACGATCTGCCATCGAACCGGGATTTTGCCACCAACCCCGCCCGTGTCGCCAACCGGGCGAGTCTGCGCGAGCGCATCATCGAGGCGCTCGAGGCCTTGGATCGCGATCCGCTGCTGGCGAAGCTCGAAGCGGCCAGCGTGCCGGCGAGCCCGATCAACACGATCGGCCAGATGTTCGATGATCCGCAGACCATCGCGCGCGGCATGCGGCTCGACCTCGACGACGGCCACGGCAATCGCCTGCCCTCGGTGCGCGCGCCGATGGTGATGTCCGGCACGCCGCTCGTCTATGAGCGCCCCTCGCCGCGTCTTGGCGAGCACACTGAGGAAATCCTGGCCGAACTGGAGAGATCAGCACGATGAAAACCGGCGGACAACTGATCGTAGAGGCGCTTGAAGCCAACGGCACCGACCGCATCTTCTGCGTGCCGGGCGAATCCTATCTGGCCGTGCTCGACGCGCTGCATGACTCGCCCATCCGCACCATCGTCTGCCGCCAGGAAGGCGGCGCCGCGATGATGGCCGACTGCCAGGGCCGCCTGACCGGCAAGCCCGGCATCTGCTTCGTCACCCGCGGTCCCGGCGCCACCAACGCCTCGGCCGGCATCCACATCGCCATGCAGGATTCGGTCCCGGTGATCCTGTTCATCGGCCAGGTCGCCAGCCACGCCAAGGAGCGCGAGGCCTTCCAGGAGGTCGATTACAAGCGCTTCTTCGGCGACATCGCCAAATGGGTGGTCGAGATCGACGATGCCTCGCGCATCCCCGAATTCGTCACCCGCGCCTTCGCGGTGGCGACGTCTGGCCGTCCCGGCCCGGTCGTCATCTCGCTGCCCGAGGACATGCTGACCAGCGTCGTCGAGGCGCCGGCGGCGCTTCCGCATACCCCGGTCGAGACGCGTCCCGGCGAGGCCGAACTCGACGCGCTGGAAAAGCTTCTGGCCAAGGCCAAACGCCCCTTCGTCATCCTCGGCGGCACCCGCTGGGACGCCGATGCCGTTGCGCATATGCAAGGCATCGCCGAAGCATGGTCGCTGCCGGTCGGCTGCTCCTTCCGCCGCCAGATGCTGTTTGATCATCTGCATCCGAACTATGCCGGCGATGTCGGAATCGGCATCAACCCGAAGCTGGCCACCGCCATCAAGCAGGCCGACCTCGTGCTGCTCATCGGCGGCCGCATGGGCGAGATGCCGTCCTCCGACTATACGCTGCTGAAAAGTCCCTACCCCGACCAGACACTGGTCCATGTCCACGCCGACGCGGGCGAGCTTGGCCGCGTCTACCGGCCGGCACTGGCGATCAACGCCTCACCTTCCGCCTTTGTCGAGGGCTTCTCGAAACGCAAGTCCGCTGCTGCGCCGGCCTGGGCGGGCGAGACGGTCAAGCTGCATGCCGCCTATCTCGACTGGTCGACGCCGCCGGAAACCGGCCCCGGCTCCGTCCAGATGGGACCGATCATGAACTATCTGGAAAAGGTGCTGCCCGACGACGCCATCCTGACCAACGGCGCCGGCAACTACGCCACCTGGGTGCATCGCTTCCATCGCTCACGCCGTTTTGGTACGCAGGCGGCGCCGACCTCCGGCTCGATGGGCTACGGCACGCCGGCCGCGGTCGCCGCCAAGGCGCTGCACCCGGAATGCGAAGTCATCGCCTTCGCCGGCGACGGCTGCTTCCTGATGAACGGGCAGGAGTTCGCCACCGCCGTCCAGTACGATCTGCCGATCATCGTCATCGTCGTCAACAACGGCATCTACGGCACGATCCGCATGCATCAGGAGCGGGAATATCCGAGCCGCGTCGTCGCCACTGACCTCAAGAACCCGGACTTCGCCGCCCTTGCCCGCGCCTATGGTGGCCACGGCGAGACGGTTGCGAAGACCGCCGATTTCGCGCCGGCCTTCGAGCGCGCGCGCGCCAGCGGCAAGCCGGCGATCGTCGAGATCAGGCTCGATCCCGAGGCGATCACGCCGACCCGCACGCTGACGCAGATACGCGACAAGAGCTAGACGCGAAAGGGCAGCCTGCTGACCTTCTGCCGGCTGCACGCAAAGGGGATGAACCGCCCTTTGCGTCTTACATAGCCTTCTCGATCTGGCCGCGGATCTCGCCGTCCTTGTTGGCGGCGGTGTGGACGTTGACGTAGTACTTGCCGGCCTCAAGGTCTGCCGCCTGCGCATCGGTCAGCGTGGCCGATCCCTTGATCGGGCTCTTGAGCTTCTTGAACGGGATTACGGGTCCCGCGTTCGCGCCCATCGCGGCCGGGCCGTGAATGTGTGCCGCCGTCGCCGGTCCGCTGAGGCCGGAATATTTGACGTTCCAGCTCAGCTTCTTCTTGGCGGTGTCGAAGGTGAATGTGGCGGTTCCCTTGCCCTTGGTGGTGACAGGCGGGCTCTGCTGGCCGCCATCGAGCGTCGCCGTGTATTTCACCGTTTCGGCCAAGGCAGGAAAGGCAAGCAGGATAGACGCGGAAATGGCCAGCGCCGAGAACATCGGCGTGAGGGGTTGAATGCGCATGGAGACCTCCGTTGTGACATCCCGGAATGGATGCACCGCCACAACGGCTTGAGGAGCGGATGTTTCCCGGAAGTAACGCCGATTTGACAGCACGGCTAAAAGGGGCGGTTGCCCGCCCCTTTTGGATTCCACGAAGGCGCTGATCAGACGGCTGCCAGGGCCTGCGTGAGGTCGGCGATCAGGTCGTCCGGGTGCTCGACGCCGATCGACAGCCTGACCGTGGTCTCCAGCACGCCGATGCGCTGGCGCACCTCGAAGGGAATGCCCGAATGGGTCATCGCCGCCGGGTGGCTGGCCAGCGATTCCGTCCCGCCGAGGCTTACCGCCAGCTTGAATATCTGCAGGGCGTTGAGAAAGGCGAACGCCGCCTTCTGCCCGCCGCGAATGTCGAAGGAAAAGGTAGAGCCGGCGCCACTGCACTGCGCCCGGTAGGTGCGGCCCGAAGGTGTATCCTCGCCCAGGAACGGCAGGTAGTGGACCTTCTCCACCTTGGCATGGTCGCGCAGGAATTCGGCGACAAGGCGCGCATTGTCGTTCGCGCGTTCCATGCGGATCGACAGCGTCTCGAGCGAGCGGCCGAGCATCCAGCAGGAATGCGGGTCGAGCTGCGTGCCGATCGCGCCGCGCAGCGCCTTGATCGGCTTGGTGACCGCCTTGCTGCCCATGGCGGCGCCGGCGATCAGGTCGGAATGGCCGCCGACATATTTGGTCAGCGAATAGACGGAGACATCGGCGCCGTGTTCGATCGGCCGCTGGAACACCGGGCCGAGCAGCGTGTTGTCGCAGACGATGATCGGCTTCGTCCCTTGCCCGGCGCCGATTTCGTCGGCGATCCTGCACATCAGCGCGATGTCGACAAGGCTGTTGGTCGGATTTGACGGCGTCTCGATCAGGATGACCGACACGCGGCCCTTGGCCCTGGCAGCATTGGCGGCCGCGCCAACCGCCGCCTCGTCGACGCCGTCAGCGAAGCCGACAGCCTCTATGCCGAAGCCGGCGAGCGTGCGCGTCAGAAGCGTCTCGGTGCCGCCATAGAGCGGCTGCGAATGCAGGATGACGTCACCCGGACGGGCATAGGCGAAAAGGGTCGTCGCGATCGCCGACATGCCGGACGAGAACAGGATGCAGGCGTCCGTGCCCTCATAGACCGCCAGCCGGTCCTCGACGATCTCGCTGTTGGGATGGTTGAAGCGCGAATAGACGAGACCGGAAGCGGTGCCGCTCGGAGGTTCCTTGCGGCCGGAGGTGTAGTCGAAGAAGTCGCGTCCCTCTTCCGCCGATTTGAACACGAAGGTCGAGGTGAGGAACACCGGTGGCTTGACCGCGCCCTCCGAAAGCTGCGGATCGAAGCCATAGCTCAGCATCAGCGTCTCCGGATGGAGCTTGTGGTTGCCGATGTGGGTTTTCGACGGGCGCGGCGCGGTCATGGCTATTTTCCTGCTGTTCGAGGAGTGTCGTACCGCAATTTATGCCATCCCCATCATGCAGTCCTTGCTATTTTTGGGCTCGCATGGCTGCGTTCGCGCAATGAATTGCCTGAGGAGACCAAAAGTGCAGCAGAAGATAGCTGACGATTTCGACCGCAAGATCCTGCGTGAACTGCAAGCCGACGCCCGCATCACCAACAACGAGCTTGCCGAGCGGATCGGTCTGTCGCCGTCGCCCTGCCTGAGGCGCGTGCGGCGTCTGGAGGAAGCCGGCGTCATCAGGGGCTACACCGCCCTGGTCGATCCGGCCGCCTTCGGCTGGGGCATGGTCGCCATCGCCACCATCCGGCTCAGCCGCCAGAACGAGGACGAGATCGTCATGTTCGAGGAGGCGATCCGCGGCTGGGATGAGGTGCTGGAATGCCACCTCGTCACCGGTTCGCGCGACTATGTGCTGAAGGTGGTGGCGGGAAGCCTCGAGCAGTACGAGCGCTTCATCAAGGAAAAGATCGCGCGGCTGAAATGCGTCGCCTCGATCGAGACCAGCTTCGTCATGAACACCATAAAGGAACGGCGCCTCTGAGGCGCCGTTCTCGAGATCAGCATGTCAGCGTTCAGCCGGCCTACTTGATCGCCTTGTCGGTGATCGCCGTCGTGTACGCGCCTTCCGGCTGCTTGGTGATGATCTTCTGGTCGAGCAGCGCCTTGGCGGTGCGCTCATAGGCTTCCGGAATCAGCTTGCCATCGGCATTGTCGATCAGCTTGGCGACTTCGCCCATCATCCGCTTCTGGTGGTTCTCGTCCTGGCCGCCATTGTCCATGACGATGCCGGCCGCCTCATCCGAATTGTCGACGGCATATTTCCAGCCCTTCATCGAAGCGCGCACGAAACGCACCATCTTGTCCTCGAAGGCCGGATCCTTGAGCTTGTCTCCCAACGCATAGAGCCCGTCTTCGAGCAAATCGTTGCCCATGGCCGAGTAGTTGAACACGGTGAGCTGTTCCGGCTTGTAGCCGGCGTCGATCAGCTGCCAGTACTCGTTATAGGTCATGACCGAGATGCAGTCCGCCTGCTTCTGGATCAGCGGCTGCACGTCGAAGCTCTGCTTCAGCACGGTGACGCCCTCCGGGCCGCCCTCGGTCTTGAGGCCGAGCTTGTTCATCCAGGCGTAGAACGGATACTCGTTGCCGAAGAACCAGACGCCGAGCGTGTGGCCCTTGAAGTCGGCTTCGGTCTTGATCGGGCCGTCCTTCGGGCAGACCAGTTCCATGCCGGCCTTCTTGAACGGCTGGGCGATATTGACCAGCGGCACGCCCTTTTCGCGCGCGGCGAGCGCCCCGCCCATCCAGTCGACGATGACGTCGGCGCCGCCGCCGGCGATCACCTGCTCGGGCGCGATATCGGGACCGCCCGGCTTGATGTCGACGTCGAGGCCCTCGGCCTCATAGAAGCCCTTTGCCTTGGCGACATAGTAGCCGGCGAACTGGGCCTGCGTGACCCACTTCAGCTGCAGCGTCACCTTGTCGGCCGCCATCGCCTGGAAAGCGGCCAGCGACATCGCGCCGGCCAGGACAGGAATAATCAGTCTTTTCATGTTTTTACCCTCTGAAGTTAGCACCCTTAAACCCACCGCCCCTATCCACCACGGACAGAGGGATGCCAAAACGTGACGGCTCTCTCGACAAGAGCGACCACGCCATAAAAGACCGAACCCGCCAGTGCTGCAACTGCGATTTCGGCCCAGACCATGTCGATATTCATCCGCCCGACTTCGGTCGAAATGCGGAATCCCATGCCGACGACGGGCGTGCCGAAGAACTCCGCGACGATGGCTCCGATCAGCGCAAGCGTCGAGTTGATCTTCAGCGCGTTGAAGATGAAGGGAGCGGCGGCCGGCAACCTGAGCTTGATGAGCGTCGGCCAATAGCCCGACGCATAGGTGCGCATCAGGTCGCGCTCCATGTGGCCAGAAGCGGCAAGCCCGGCGACCGTGTTCACCAGCATCGGGAAGAAGGTCATGATGATGACGACCGCCGCCTTTGACTGCCAGTCGAAGCCGAACCACATCACCATGATCGGCGCCACGCCGATGATCGGCAGCGCCGAGA
>NZ_RZOI01000238.1:0-7695 GCF_004022645.1 Mesorhizobium sp. M4A.F.Ca.ET.020.02.1.1
ACCAGAATCAGGCCTAATAGCCGGCTTTGATCTTCTCGAACTCGGCGATCATCTTGAGCTTCAGCTCGGAAGGCAGCGGCTGCTGGAACAGCGTCTTGTCGACCCACTTTTCCACATTGTCGTAGCCCTTTTCCTTCAGCACCGCCTGGTCGACACCGGCCATGCCCTTGGCGTTGGCCTGGCCGTAGCCCCAGTCCTTGACCAGAATGTTGGCGACCGAGGGATCGTTGACGGCATTTAGATAGTCATAGGCCTTGTCGACATTGCCCGGCGCATCCTTGAACAGCACATAGCCGCACACCCAGGTCGACATGCCCTCTTCGGTGTCCTTCCTGGACTTGATCGGCACGCCTGCGGCCTGTGACTGCACCGCCGCGTCGTTCCAGGCCCAGGCGAGATCCACCTCGCCGCCGGAGAGCAGCTGCACGATGTCGGTGGTGTCGGTCCAGTAGGAGCGCACGTTCTTGTGCACCTGGCGCAGGAAATCCGAGGCCTGCTTGAACTGGTCGTCCGTCATCTTGGTCCAGTCCTTGAGCCCGATGGCGAGGCTTGCCAGCGCATAGGCGTCGTCGACATTGTCGCCGATCGAGACCCGGCCCTTGAACTTCGGATCGGCGAAGGCCTTCAGCGACTGCACGTCCTTCTCGTCGATCTTTTCGGAATTGTAGGTGAGCTGGGTGTCGCCCCAGTCCCACGGCATGAACCAGGCCTTGCCGTCGGCTGTGGTAGCGAGATCCTTCATCGCCATGATGCCGGGATTGAGGTCCTTCCAGCCCATGATCTTCGACGTATCGAGCGGCTGCAGCAATCCGGCCTCGCGCCATTTCACCACGCTTTGCGAACAGGGATGGCCGAGATCGGCCTTGAAGCCGGAGCGCACCTTTTCGAAGGCCTCGTCCTCGTCGCCGAAGAAGGCGAAGGTCGGCGAGTCGCCATCCTTCTCGACATACTTCCCGTGGAAGCTTGGATCCTCATAGCCGGACCAGTCGAACACGATCAGGTCCTTGTCGGCGGCAACCGCCAGCGCCGCCGCGGAAGCGGCGAGCACACCGGTCAGTGCCAGGGTCAGCGTCAGGCGTCGGCTCAGGGTTCTCATTGCTGTTCCATCCTCCTTGTCTTTTCCGCCGGCTCGTCGGCCGGCCTTCTTCTCATGGGTAGTGCCTGGGAAATGCCGCCGCCAGGAACGCATTCGCCGCCTGCAGCGCGGTTTCGCGGGTGGTGTCCTCGGTGCCCATCATCAGCCGCAGCCAGAGCCCCTCGAGCATGCCGCTGAGCGCCAGCGCTATGACCTGGGGTTCATAGGTGTAGCCACCGCTCTCCTTGAGCTTCGCACAGAGATCGATGAAGACCTGCTGGTAGTAGTTGTCGCGCGAGCTGCTCAGCGCCTGGTAGGTCGGCCGCGACTTGGCCTCGCCCCAGAAGGCCAGCCATGCCGCGAGCTTGCGCTTGTTGCAGATCGAGCGGTCGAAGTCGGCCCACACCAGCAGCTGCAGCTGCCTTGCCGGATCATCGCCAGCCTTCTGCAGGGCCGCGCGCCAATGCGCCGAATATTCGTCATACATGTGCTGCAGCGTGGCGATCAGCAGCTTTTCCTTGCTCTCGAAATGGAAGTTGACGATGCCGCGCGACAGGCCGGCGCCATCGGCGACATCGGCCATCGTCGTCTCCGCGTAGCCGCGCTTGGCCAGCGAATCGATCGTCGCCTCGATCAGCTGCAGCTGCCTGACCTCCTTCGAGGCCTTGCGGCCGCGCTTTTCGGCGTCGCCCTTTCGCGACGGTTCGGGGAGAACCTTCCTGGCCTCTGCAGTCTTCATGAGCGTCACGGTCTCCAGCATCGCCGGCTATACCACCGGCTTCCAACCGCGCAGATGAGTGGGACGGTGCTCACCACTGTCAAGCACCTTCTGCATCGCCTCCCAGGTATGGATGTTCTTGTCGACATAGGCGGCACCCACCACGGCGGCGACAGGCCAATAAAGCGGCCCCTTGAGCCGCGCCAGCTCGTCGCGCGCCACTTCGCGATACCAGGGATTGCGGTCGCGCACGGCGATATCGGCGAAGCCCGCCAAGCGCATCGCCTGCGCATAGCGCGCCGGCGAGGCCATGGTGAAGGACAGGCCTTCGGCCGCGACATAGGCCTTCATCTCCGGCGACGGTTCGCCGTCATGCGCAATCATCCAGTTCGACGCGGCGAAGACGCCACCCTGCTTCAGCACGCGAAAGATCTCGGCGAACAACGCGTCCTTGTCGGGCACGTGCAGCAGCGCATCCTTGGAGAAGACGACATCGAAGGATGCGTCAGCGAAGGGAAGCGGACCGGGCGGCGCCTGGATGAAGCTGGTGCGCTCGCCGAGAGATCTCGCGGCCGCCCGTTGCCTGGCGGCCTCGATGACGGGTCCTTCGACATCGAAGCCGGTGGCATACGCCGCGCCGTGACGCTTGACCAGATGCAGCGTGATCCCGCCGGCGCCGCAGCCGATGTCGAGGATCGTCTTGCCCTTCAGCGACAGGCCTTCTACCACCCTGTCGACCTCCTCGGGTCCGCCCGGCGACAGATAGCCGTCGCCCCAGAGCGCCTCCAGGAAGCGAATGGCGGTGTCGTCGTACTCCGGCTCGGCGTCCGCCGTTTCGATCATCGGATCTCAACCCAAGATTTCGAAAGTGGCCAGTTCCAATTGCCCGCAAAGCCTAGCGCATAAACAGGAAAACGCAACACCATTTGTTGAACATTCATTCAAAATGGCTAGACAGAAATCCTTGATCCGTGCCAAATTCGACGCATCGGGGAACAGACCACACAAAAAGAAGGGCATCCGGATGGAGGTTGAGCGCACATGAAGGCGTGGGATGCGATCGTCATCGGAGGCGGCCACAACGGCCTGGTCAATGCCTGTTACCTGCAGCGCGCCGGGCTCGACGTGCTGGTCGTCGAGAAGAACGACTGGGTCGGGGGCGCCGCCACCAGCCGCGAGCTGACGCCAGGCTTCCTTTATTCCAACTGTTCCTACGTCTGTTCGCTGTTCCGGCCAGAGATCATGCGCGACCTGGAGCTGCCGCGCTTCGGGCTGCAGGTGATCTCCTATGAAGGCGGCGCGGTGTTCACACGCGACGGCGACTATCTCGCCAACTACCGCGACCATGACGCGCATCGCCGCGAGTTCGCCCGCTTTTCCAGGCGCGACGCGGAGGCCTATGACCGCTATTCGCGCGACGTGACGCGGCAATGCCGCTTCATCCAGCCGCTCTTGATGCGCACCGCGCCCGACCCGACCAGTTTCAAGCCGCGCGACCTCGGCGAAATGCTCTATCTGGGGAAAAAGTTCGCTGGCCTAACGGCCGAGGAGATGGCGCTGACCTTGCGCTTCTGGACGATGTCGATCTCGGACTTCCTCGACGAGTATTTCGAGACCGACGTCATCAAGGCTAACTTCGCGCTGTCCGGCATCATCGGCACCGCGCTCGGGCCGATGTCGCCGGGCACGGCCTACGTGCTGCTCCACCACTATATGGGCGAGGTCGACGGCTCGGTCGGCGCCTGGGGCTATGCGCGCGGCGGCATGGGCGCCGTCACCAAGGCGCTGGCCGCGTCCTTCAGGGCCTCCGGCGGCACCATCCGCACCGGCGCCGAGGTCGATCATGTGCTGGTCAGGAACGCCAAGGCCAAAGGCGTCGTGCTCGCCGGCGGCGAGGAGATCTACGGCAAGCTCGTCATCTCCAACGCCGACGTCAAGCGCACCTTCCTGAAGCTGATCGAGGAGAAGGAACTGCCCGACATCTTTCTGCGCCGTGTCAGGAACTTCAAGATCCGCGGCTCCTCCGGCAAGGTCAACATCGCGCTGGATTCGCTGCCCGAATTCCGGGCCCTGCCCAAGGATTCGCCGGTCTATCGCGCCGACATGCACTTCACCGATTCCATCGAGCGCATGGAGCGCGCCTATGACGACTGGAAGGCCGATCGCTGGTCGGCCGACCCCTTCCTCGACATGATGATCCCGACCACGCTCGACCCGACCATGGCGCCGCCGGGAAAACATTTCATGAGCTGCTTCGTGCAATACGCGCCGCCGAAGATTGACGGCCGCGACTGGACCGACGCCGACCGCGACGGCTTCGCCGAAAGCGTGATTTCGCAGATCGCCGCATACTCGCCCGGCTTCCGCGACCGCATCGTCCATATGGAGGTGCGCACGCCGCGCGAAATCGAGGCCGAGGTCGGCCTCACCGAAGGCAACATTTTCCAGGGCGAACTGACCTTCGACCAATTGCTGTTCAACCGCCCGGTGCCTGGCTACGCGCAATACCGCTCGCCGGTGGGCGGGCTCTATATGTGCGGCTCCTCCACCCATCCGGGCGGCGGCGTCATGGGCGCGCCCGGACGCAACGCCGCCGCCGAGATCCTGCGCGATCTCGCCAAGCCAACCTCACATATGAGCCCGGCCCATGACGTCATCTGAAGTGAATTGGGATGCCATCGTCATCGGCGGCGGCCACAACGGCCTCGTCGCCGCCGCCACGCTGGCGAAATCGGGCCGCAAGGTGCTGCTGCTCGAAGCAGGCAGTGATGTCGGCGGCGCCGCCCGCACCGAGGAATTCGCGCCCGGCTTTCGTGTCTCGGCGGTCGCCCACCTGCTCAACCGCCTGCATCCCGATGTGGTGAAGACGCTGGAGCTGGAGCGCCGCGGCCTCAAGGTCGAGCGCGCCGATATCGTGCCTTCGGTCGCGCTGTCGAAGGACGGCCCGCTGGTGCTGCACGGTGCCTATGGCGAGGTGCTGACCGGCGCCAGCCCCACCGAGCAATCCGCATGGAAGGAACTGCGCGCGCAGCTGCTTCGCTATGCCGGCGTGCTGAAGCCGTTCCTGTCGCGCCGGCCGCCGGATCTTGCCGGCATGTCGATCGCCGAGATGACCGGCCTCGGCCAGACCGCGCTGGCGCTGAAGCGGCTCGGCAAGGAGGACATGCGCGACTTCCTGCGCGTGCTTTTGATGAATGCTTACGACCTGCTCGACGAGCAGCTTTCGGACGACAGGCTGAAGGGCCTGCTCGCTTTCGACGCGACGCTCGGCTCCCATCTCGGCCCGCGCTCGCCGACCTCGCTGCTCGGTCTCTATTACCGGCTGGCCGGCGAGATCGGCGGCCTTGCCGGCGCGCAGATGCTGCCGAAAGGCGGCATGGGCGCCATCGTCGCCGCCATCCGCGCGGCGGCCGAGAGGGCAGGTGTGACGATCCGCCCGGCATCGCCGGTCGCCAAGGTCGTCGTCGAGAAGGGCCGCGCCGTCGGCGTCGTCACGCAAGGCGGCGAGACGCTGCGGGCAAAGACTGTCGTTTCCGCCATCAATCCGGCGACGACCATCCTCGATCTCGTCGGCCCGCGCGAGGTCGACACGGGCTTCGTGCGCAGGGTGAAGAACATCCGCATGAAGGGCGACGCGGCGAAGCTGCATCTGGCGCTCGACCAACCGCCGCAATTTTCCGGCGTCGGCGCTGCCGGCCACAAGGGTCGGTTGGTCATCGCGCCCTCGCCCGACCATGTCGAGCGCGCCTTCAACCCGTCGAAATATGGCGCGTTCTCGCCCGAGCCGGTGATGGAGATCACGCTGCCCAGCCTGGCCGATGCCTCGCTGGCACCCTCCGGCGCCTGCGTGCTCTCGGCCGTGGTGCAATATGCCCCCTATGCGCTGCGAGCGGGCTGGGCCGCCGGCAGGCCGCAATTCCTCAAGGCGATCATGGCACAGCTCGAGACCTACGCGCCGGGCATCGGCGCGACGGTGCGCCATGCCGAGCTTCTGACGCCTGCCGACATCGAGGCGCGCTACCGCATGCCCGGCGGCCACTGGCACCATGGCGAATTGCAGGCCGACCAGATGCTGGTGTCGCGGCCGGTCTCCGGCTGGTCGGGCTACGACACCCCGCTCGAAGGACTGTTCCTCGCCGGAGCCGGCTCGCACCCGGGCGGCGGCATCTCCGGCGCGCCCGGCCTCAACGCCGCGCGCCGCATCATCGCGATGAGGGCATGAGCATGGCGCAAGCAACCAGGAAGAAGCCCGTCGAGACCGAGGCCGATGCAGCGCTCGAAGCCCGCACCATCGCGCAATCACACTTCCGCACGCTGCGGCTGGGCACGCCCTTCCAGCCGCGCATCGACGCGCTGGGCTTGAAGCAGGAGTGGTACAGCTGGGCCGGCTATCGCGCCCCGCACTCGTTATGGGACGAGGAGCTCGAATATTTCGCCATCCGCAGCCAGGCGGCACTCTTCGACATCTCGCCGATGACGAAATACCGCATCGAGGGGCCGGACGCCGAAGCCTATCTCGACCGTGTCACGCTGCGCGACGTGACCAGGCTGAAGCCCGGCCGCGTCCACTACACCGCCTGGTGCGACGACGAAGGTTTTGTCCTCGACGACGGCACTTTGTTGCGGCTGTCGCCGACGCGCTTTCGCCTCTGCTCGCAGGAGCGGCATTTGCCCTGGCTGCTCGACAGCGCCATGGGCTACGAGGTCAACGTCGAGGAGGAGACCGAAGCCGTCGCCGGATTGGCGCTGCAAGGCCCGACCTCCTTCGCCATCCTGCGCGACGCCGGCTTTGCCGGTGTCGAGCGGCTGAAGGTTTTCGACCTCGCCGAGTTCGCGCATGACGGCGCCACCGTTACGATCTCGCGCACCGGCTTCACCGGCGATCTCGGCTACGAGCTGTTCGTGCCCGCCGACAAGGCGCTGAGCCTGTGGGACCGGCTGATGGCGGCGGGCGAACTGCGCGGCATCCGCGCCATCGGCTACACGGCGCTGAACCGCGCCCGGCTCGAAGCCGGCCTGATCGTCGCCAATGCCGACTTCACCACCGCCGAGCATGCCATTCGCGCCGACCGCCTGCGCATGCCGGACGAGGTCGGCCTCGGTTTCATGGTCGATCCCGAGAAGGGGCACTTCAACGGCCGACGTGCCATTTTCGAAGCGCGGACGAAGAGGAAGCTGCGCCTCGTGCTGGTCGGGCTGGAGATCGAGGGCAACATCCCGGCCGAGCATGCCATCGTCTACTATCGCAAGAGCCAGGAGGTCGGGCTGGTCAGCGCCGCCATGTGGTCGCCGATGGCCAAGCGCAACATCGCTCTCGCCTCGCTGCAGCGGCCTTATGGCGATACGATCGTCGACGACCTCTGGGTCGAGATCTACGCCATGCGCGAGCTGCAGTACCAGAAGCTGATGAAACGCGCGAAGGTGGTGCAGCGCCCCTTTATCAGGCTCGACCGTCGCACCGCCAGCCCGCCGGCGGATTTTTGACATGGCAAGCCAAGCGGACGACGACCTGGATGCGAAGACGGAAGCCGCCGAGCAGTGGCAGCTGGTCAACACGCCGCTCGGCGAAACATGGTCCGGCCGCAGCCGCTATGCGGCGGCGATGTTCTTCTTCAAGCGCGGAGAGATGAATGCCGAGACGCTCGAGGTCTACCGCATCTGCGCCCGCCTAGATCACGAAGACCCCTTGCCCCGCGATCGCGGCGTCGGCAAGGACTGGCTGAAGCGCATCGGCTGCGTGCTGTAACCTAACCTATCGTTCTCTCCAGCACGCTCAACCAGTTGCGATAAGCGATCTTCTCGATCAGCGCGCGCCCGAAGCCGCCTGCGGCCAGCGCATCGATCAGCTTGGGCAGGCCGGCGACATCGCCGATCACCGCCGGGATCATCGCGCCGTCGAAAT
>NZ_RZOI01000239.1:0-7742 GCF_004022645.1 Mesorhizobium sp. M4A.F.Ca.ET.020.02.1.1
CTCTATGTGCGCGTGCCGCGCCTGTTCGAGGATTTGGCGCTCGCTCGTCTCGATGGCCGCTTCCCACGCCTCATCGACAAACTCACCCGCGCGCAACTGCTCATCCTCGATGACTTCGGAACTCACACCCTCACCGACCAACAGCGCTTCCATCTGTTCGAAATCGTTGAGGAACGCTATCGCCGCAAATCCACCCTGATCACCGCCCAGGTCCCGGTGGCCAGATGGCATGACCTGATCGCAGACCCCACCGTCGCCGACGCCATTCTCGACCGGATCGTGCACAACGCCCACCGCATCGTGCTCCAGGGCGACAGCATGCGAAAGCAAAAGGCCGCGCCCCTCTTGACCGGCGCCGGAAACGGCGAAATCAATCATCCAGGAACGCAACAAGGCACCCAAGGACCGACGCCGCCAGACTGTCCCGACATTAGCGAAACCACTGTCCGGGAATTAGCGGAACCTCTGTCCGGCTTTTGCGAAATACGCAACCTGCCGGACGAGCAGCACTTCGGCGATCATATCGAGCTTCTAATGGGGCACCTAGATGTTTAGTCCCGGCATTTGCTGGAGCGGGTTGAGCGAAAACCGTTCCGGCTGGGAAAGCCACGCCTTGCAGATGAACTCATAGGGTGTGAGGCCTTTGAGGGTCTTGAGCCTGCGGCCGAAATTGTAGGCGGTGACGAAGTCGGCGAGATGGCGACGGAGCTGGTCGTGGCTCTGGTAGTAGAAGCGCTTGACCGTCGCATCCTTGATGGTTCCGTTCATCCTCTCGACCTGGCCATTGGTCCATGGATGTTTGGCCTTGGTCGTGCGCTCGATGTCGTTCGTGGCGCAGGCGTATTCGAAGGCGAAGTTCTGACGATTTTAGCCTGTTGGTCGCCAGTTTTGAGGGTTGCGAGGCAGAAGCGTTCGATGGAGGCGAGAATGTCGGCAGCAGACTTTGTCCATCTGAAGGGCTTCGGATCGGCATTGACAGCATTGATGTAGGTTTCGATGGCGGCTTCAAGTTCTCCGGTTGAGCGGTGAACGCCGCGCCTGATCTGCTTGTCGGTGAGGTCGGCGAAGAAGCGCTCGACCTGATTGATCCAGGACGCGCTGGTGGGTGTTAGATGGACGTGCCAGCGGGGTCGCTTGGCGAACCAGTTGCGGATGGGTTGCGTCTTGTGCGTGGCGTAGTTGTCCATGACCAAATGGATGTCGAGATCCTCAGGAACCGCCGCTTCGATCTCGTCGAGGAAGCGGCGGAACTCCGTAGAGCGGTGGCGCGGATAGCATTTGCTGATAATGCGTCCGGTGGCGATATCGAGCGCTGCGAACAGCGACGTCACGCCGTGGCGCTTGTAATCATGGCTGCCCCGCTCGATCTGGCCGGGCCGCATCGGCAGCACCGGTTGGGTGCGATCGAGCGCCTGGATCTGGCTCTTCTCGTCGACGCACAGGACCAGCGCGTGTTCGGGCGGTGCCATGTAGAGGCCGACGATGTCGCGCACCTTCTCGACAAACAAAGGATCGCTCGACAACTTGAAGCTTTCTGCGCGGTGCGGCTGAAGGCCGAAGGCTTTCCATATCCGATGGATCGTCGATGGCGCATGGTCGACCGCGCGCGCCATCGAGCGCAGACTCCAATGCGTGGCTTCGCGCGGTGTCGCCTCCAGTGTCAGGCGGATCGTCTCGGCAATCGCATCATCGCCGATCTCTCGTGGCCGACCCGGCCGCGGCTCATCGTAGAGGCCATCCAGCCGATCTTGGGCAAAGCGGCGTCGCCACTTGCCGACCGTGTTCTCAACCGCCCCGACGCGCTGCGCGATCACTTTGTTCTCAAGCCTCTCGGCCGCCAACAACACAATCTCTGCCCGCTGCGCCAGACCTTGCGCCGTTCGCCGCCGGCGCGACAGACCTTCAAGCTCCTTGCGTTCCTCGGCACTCAAGTCGATGGTTGCAGCAACTCGTCCCATGCATTGCATCTCCAATCGAATCAACGCAGGATTCGCACGAATTACGCGATCAGGACACTAGATGGGAAAGCTGCGCCTGCTGCCCAAAACGACAATCAGCAACGCGCTGGAGCTATGAGTCGAACCGACGCGCGGCACTGACACATGCGGGAACTAGAGCGTTACATGGCTCTCAACGTCGTGGGGTGCTACCGCCAATCGATCCACAGCAACTTTCATCGCCCGCCACTTGCAGTCTGCGGGAGCACAAAGGCGAGATTCGAGTTCGGGCGCAAAGAATCGCCTGCGCTTCTGGCTGAAATTCCTGTCCTAGCAGAAGCGAACCTTGGAGCGGACGGGCATACACTAAGGTTATTGGTCTGCGGCGCTGAGCGCAAACGTTGGGCGTTCGATGCCGCTCGAATACGCGGAACGGAATCGGCGAAGGTCCATCCCGACTACAATGTGGTTGACAAGACCATCTACTCGGTGACCAACCCGACACTCGACCAGATGCAGACCCTCGGGCTGGTCGGCATGGCCGCTGCCTGGGGGAGCTGGTTGAGCAGCAACGCTACAGAGCTCAGCCGCGAGGAGTGGCTCGGCCTAATGCTCGACCGCGAGATCGCAATGCGCCGACAGGCCCATCAGGATTTGGCTCCTCTAAGCCAAGCTGCGCTTCCGAAGCCTGCATGGCGAACATCGAGTTCCCGCGCCGTGCGGCCTCGACCGGCGCAATATCATGGCCTCGCCTAAGGCGAATGACTGAAGGCGCATGAGAACATGGTCTCACGGGCCAGACCGGCACCGGAAAGCCATGGTTTGCCTGCGCCTTCAGCCGTCAGGCGGCACGGCTCGATTATTCCGTGCTCTATTGGCGCGTGCCGCGCCTGCTCGAAGTTCTGGCGCTCGCTCGCCTCGATGCCGCTTTTTCCGCCCCATCGACAAAGTTCACCCGCGTGTAACTGCTCGTTTACGACCACTTCGGAACCCACAGCCTCACCGACCAGCAGCACTTCCGCCTGTTTGAAATCGTGGAGGAATGCTATCGGCACAAATCCACCCGATCACCTCAAGTCCCGATGGTCAGATGACCTGCTCGCAAAATCGCATGTCGCCGACGCACTAGGGCGCCAACTTACAAATTCTTCACGGCAGCCTTGGCCGCATGCGCAACAATTTCAGCCCACTGTGCTTGCCCAGGCTCGTCCGAAATGAGGTCATTCCTGATTTCAAGGAGCACATGGGGAATATTCCTTCGCTCTCCGTGCATAGGTATAGTGTAGTCACCGATATCATTAACTGCGTATGGAACGTTCAAAGCAGTTACTACCTCTGGATAGGCAGTTTGGACATCGGTCAGCATGGCTTTCGCAAGCCGATCATCCCTGTTGAAGCAACAACCGAGTTCGATGCTGCGGATTTCGCCTGTTTGCCTCATCACCGGTGTAAAGCTATGAATGTTCAGGAGAACTGGCCTTCGACCTCGCGCCTGTGCGCGATCAAGACCTGCAGAAATGGCGTCGTGAAATGGCCGATGAATCTTTTCGCAGCGGAGGCTCCGCGCTTCCTTCGTGAGAGTGAAGTTGCAAGGGATCTCAGTGCCGTCGCTAGTTTCTGGAATGGAGTCCTCGGCGTGGAACGGGCGATTCCAATCAATGAACGAGTCTGCTATATCGCTGCATATAGAGTGGCGCTGTTAGAGGCGCTGAGTCTCCTCGATACTGCCTCTGCTCCGACGTCATACGCTATATGCCGATCCATTTCTCGGGGATCAATTCCGAGGTTGCCGAGGCATTTCGGCACTTCCCGGCCAGCGTGCTCACAAACAATGAAGAAGTCGCTGTCAATATCCCCGCTGATTACACTAATGGGTGATGGATCAGAGGCAGTAAGATGGAAACTGTCGTACTTCTTCATTGTCTGCGAGTCCTATAACCGGCAAGAATCGTATAGCTTGTTTGAGTGCTATGAAGCCTTTGCGCAAAGACTACTCTCCTTCCGCGGCATTCTCCGTCGTCCGGCTCCTTTCGCCCGAGAAGCCTGGTTGGGAGTTAGGCAACTGAGGCGTACGTCATCCGGCATAGGGTCGTGATGTCGTACACGGGAAGCTTAGTGGAATGACGGATCGCTGGCGCTACCCTCGGGAATCCGGTGCATTCGAGCAGGATCATCGCGATGTCAGGATGCGCGTCGCGGAGACGCGCCAAGCTGGCGGTGACATCCTTTTTGAGCGCATCTACATCGACGGGAGGCGGCGTAGGTTGATGGCTGTCATGCCAGTAATTGCTACCTTCGATGCCGCCGATAGCAATTCGTGATCGCTCGACTGGATCATCGATTCCAAGCAGATCTTCGGTGCAACGTGTCGAATCGAAGGTTAGTACGGCAATCTTGGCTGGCGAAGGCAGCTGGCGAAGCAACGTCGGCAGCAAGAGCAGACTCGACAATGCCACCGGTACATTCACCGCCGCAGCCACCGCAGCCTGGTGTCGGATAAAGAAGCCGCAGTCCGACGATATCGCGACTGCACCACGCTCGACGAGGCGCCGCGCCGCAGCGATGCAGGCCGCCTCGAGCGCTGGATCCCCGCGGGAGACGTTCTCCGCCCAAGCTCCCGCGACCGTTTCGGAGATGAGCGGGAACTCGAAGTTGGATGGATGCAGTACTGCTCCGGGGGGTTCTGGCGTAACCAGCGGGGCAGGTTCGAGGCCCAAGATTCCCAAAGAGCGCGTCGCTTGCGTTGTCATGAATGGAAATCCTTCCGCTATCAGATTTCGAAGGGTTGAAAGGGCTGAGCTGAGCCAAAACCTCACTGTATCGCCTGGCGCTTGAAGTTGCGTGAAGCTCAGGCGCAGGGCAAAGGCCCCTGATGGCGACCATGGAGCCCTAAGATCAATCATGGAGCGACCACTAGGGACGGAACTATCGCGGCGAACTGTCGCTTACTCTAATGATGCCAACACCATCCTCGATGGTGATATGGGTCCCAAATGGCTCTGACAGCCTCCGCAGACGCTCCAGAATGGCTTCTGCCTCTGGCCTGGGCGCGAGACGAGGCACCCCCCTGTTAGCTAACCTTTCCGGGTAGCCAAGTACGACCGGAAAGAGCCTCAGTTCAGCGAGCTGATTTTGCTCAAATCGGCTGATGGTAAAAATACTTTCATAGAAGACCTCTTTGCTTGGAGGCTCTTTTTCGAGAGCATCGACGCGGGGCCAATCTTTCATCGATTCGGCCAGCAACTCAGCAACCGTGTCGACCCGAGGATCTTTTCTGTACTGGGCGAAGTAGTCAGCTCCCTGGACCGATTGAAGGTTGTCGAAGACGAAATGCCCCAGGCTATAAAAGATTGGCCGGCCCTTATAGATCTCGATGCCTCGCAACCGGTGCGGTCCGTGCCCGACATATGCGTCAGCCCCGGCATCAATCAGCCTACGCGCCAATGACTGTTCGTAATCGGGCGGCTCCTGACTCCATTCGCCCGGCTCATGACCGTGGTTACTGACGATTAAGAAGTCCGCGTACTGCTTGCCTCCGCGAACGTTTCGTAGAATGTCATCGACATCTTGCGGGTTGGGTTCGAAGCTATAGCCGACTATGTCGCCTGTCTTGAATGTCGTCCCGGCGAGCACGACTTGGTCTTCCTCCTCACCGTACAGGGGGTCGGGCAACTCATTACGTATCCGCTTGAGGCATGCGAGCATCTCCGGCTTGACTACAATGCTATTCGCTAAACGAAGGGCGGCGAGTCCTGGCCGGCCAGGCGCCTCTCCAGCCGGATCGCCTGCGCGCGACATCGGCGTGAACGTTGCAGCGAACGATACCAACGCCACACGACCACGTGCCGTTTCGAGATAGCGGGCGGCACCGGCATGGGCTAGATTTTCACCTACGCCCGCATAGATGATACCATTCTGATCGAGCACTCGGCCCGTCTCGCGCATACCTTCAAGCCCCCAGTCGAGTATATGGTTGTTTGCTAAAGATAGGGCGTTAAATCCCATTGTTTTCAACTCAGGCCCAAGCTCCGGTGGACCGACGTGATAGGAACCGCCGTGCTCGGCCTGCGGGCTTCCCTTGAACGCGCGGATGTCGAAGATGTTCGTCTCCAAGTTGCCGAATGTGACATCAGCATTCCGAAGTCTTTCGACAATTTGGCCGAGGCCGTTGCGCTGATTCGTAGTTACCGGCCGCCTCATCATGAGGTCACCAACCGCAACCATCGTGAAGCCGTCGGCGACGTTTGTAGCTGTCGAACCGACATAATCGAACTTTTCATCTTGCGTCATAGGCCTTAAACCTTTTCTTCATGCAGTTATGCGTATGAAATCGTCTACCCTTCCCCCTTGTGTGACGGTAAAGCGGATATCTCAATCTGTGCAGGCCGGCAATTATCGCCTGACCAAACGTTCATTATAATCGCCGCCCTGCGAGGAGACGGAGCGACTGCGTGAGCAGGCGCGGCCTTGGGATGTTCCGGATAGATGCAGGCTGCGCCCGGTAATAGGCTTCATAGTTACTTTATCCATCCCAAGTCAGAGAGATCGGACTGGTCGGGCCTCCTATAGGATAGCGGCGTAAATCTACCCACGCAGGCGACGCAAGGAAACCAGAAGCCAATACTCAAGCCCGGCGATGGCGACAAGAGCGGCTTATACGTGCGGTGACTATTCTCACCGGCATTACAGCTGCCGCGGGTTGGTAGGTGGCGTAATCGCGCTGAGAATTCGGTATGGCCACATTGAACGCTCCGAAATCGACGCGGAAAGTGAACAAGCTCATAAAGATTCCCCGGGCCGCGGCTGGCAGGAGACTGTTGGAGCATATTGCTTCAAGGCTTGTTTCCACATAGCTGATGCTGGATATCCATGATGAAAGCGCATTTTCGAGTTCGGGGAGCGCTTGGAACAGGTCGGCGACCTGGCCGTAATCGGCGACCTGGAATATCGGCGTCTCCTCGTCCTGTGATGGCGACGATGATTTTCGAATCTTCATGCCGGCCAGCCGGCGACGGCCACGATCACCTCCTGGAAGTTTTCCGCCGAGCCGAGCGCACCTCCACCGGAGATGATGATCTTGGCCGAGGTCAGCTTCGGCCGGTCGCTGTGCGAGCTCGTTCTCCACGAAGCTGGAAAGGCCCCGTCTCGACGGAATCCGAGCCCTCCTCCGGGGCAGCCTGAAAGGAGGCCGTGCGCGACGTCACTACCTCTTGGCGTCGGTGGACTGCACGGTCTGGCTGGCATTGTCTGCATAGATCGGACGTGGGAGACCTGCATCACGTCGAGCAGCGCGGCGACGCGCGCCATGACGTTCTTGCCCATGGAAGTTGCGGGCGCCACCGGCGCGTCGTAGCCGCCAGCGAGATCGACGATGATGTCGCAAAGCGGCTCGGCCAGGCGTTCGGCCAATTCGTCAGCCTCGGCCAGTCGCACCTTGCGCAAGCCCTTCAGCCTAGCGGCTGCGTCGGCGCCCGCTATCACGCCGTTGCCAGCCACCAGCACGTCGATGTCGCCGCCCATCTGCGAGGCGGCCGAAATCGCCTTGAGCGTCTGGTCGGACTGGGAGAATTGGCGTGTGTTCCTCCTCTCCGCTTGAATCACAGGTGACCTTGCCCCCGGTTTTTATCTAGTTTTGGGTTCATTTCCGGCGTGGGTCGTGTCCTGCTGGGCGGGTAAAGCGACGGGCGCTGGCGCGGAGCCTTTGGCATAGCGCAGCGCGAGCGACCGTCGCGGATTGAAGGTGGTGGCGAACTCGGTCGGTGTCTGCCAGGCGCTTTGGGAGTGCGGCCGCGCGGTGTTGTAGTC
>NZ_RZOI01000023.1:0-20850 GCF_004022645.1 Mesorhizobium sp. M4A.F.Ca.ET.020.02.1.1
TCGCGTTGGTCTTCGTCGGCTGCGCGACGGTTCTGTTCATGCGCTCCGAGGTCGGCCTGCTCGGAGTCGCCCTGGCATTCGGCCTGTCGGTGGTGGCGATGGCCTATTCGATCGGGCCGATTTCAGGCGCGCATCTCAATCCGGCGGTGAGCCTCGGCGTCTTCGTTTCCGGCCGGATGAAATCCAATGACCTTGTCGGCTATGTCGTCGCGCAATGTCTGGGAGCGATCGTCGCGTCGGCCGTGCTCTACGTGATCGTCCAGGGGAAGGGTGGCGGCTATGACGTCGCCGCGAATGGTTTTGCCCAGAACGGCTGGTCGGCGTATTCGGCGACTTCGGCGTTCCTGTTCGAAGCAGTCGCAACATTCCTGTTTGTGCTCGTCATTCTGCGTGCCACAGCCGAAGGCGGCGCGGGCGCTCTGGCAGGCCTGGCGATCGGACTGACGCTGGTCGTGATCCACCTCGCCGGCATTGCTGTGTCAGGATCCTCGGTCAATCCGGCCCGCTCGCTCGGGCCTGCTTTGTTCGCCGGTGGAACCGCGCTGTCGCAGCTCTGGCTCTATATTGTGGCCCCTTGTCTTGGCGCCGCCGCAGCCGGGCTGGCGGAGCGCGCTGGTGTGATCGGAGCCGGCGAAACGGTGTCGCAGCCGGCCTGACCGACTGCCGCCTGCGGCTCCCTTTTGGCTGAAATCCTCCCAAACCCATAGCATGAATGGCATGGGTTCCCTTTTCCGCTCGTCAAACGAACTCGCGCCGGATGCCGTATTGCTCGAGCTTGCGATAGAGTGTTGGCCGCGAGATGCCGAGCCGCTGCGCGACCCGGCTAAGATTGCCATTCTCCACGGCAAGCGCATTTTTCAACGCCTGCCGTTCCGCCTCGGCGAGCGTGCCTTCAGGCACCTCCGGCGAGATGACCGCAGTGTCGCTCGACTTCGCGCTCTGTCCGGATGCGGGGGCCGTGATCTCCGCGGGCAGATCGTGAAGTCCAATATCTCGGCCGCGCGCCAGGACATGCAGACGTCCGACAAGGTTCTTCAGCTCGCGCACATTGCCCGGCCAACGATAGGCGAGCAGCGCGGCAAGCGCTTCGTGCGAGAATTCCAGCGGCTCCTCGCCTGAGGCTGCGGCGATCCTGCGGTTGAAATGCTCGACCAGCAGAAGCACATCCTCGCCGCGCTCACGCAGCGGCGGCACCGTGATCGAGACCGCGCCAATTCGGTAATAGAGATCACTGCGGAAGCGGCCCGCGGCGACTTCCTGCTTGAGATCGCGGTTGGTCGAGGCGACCAGCCGGACGTCCACAGGCCGGCCTCGGCTGTCGCCGATGCGGTTGACCACCCGCTCTTCCAGAACGCGCAGCAGGAATGGCTGGATCTCGAGCGGCATTTCGCCGATTTCGTCGAGGCTTAGCACGCCACCATTGGCAAGCTCGAAAACGCCGGGCTTGCCGTCGCGCGAGGCGCCGGTGAAGGCGCCGCCGACATGGCCGAACAGCTCGCTGCCGAACAATTCCTTTGTGATGGCGCCGCAATTCATCGCAATGAAAGGATCGTTTGCCGTGCGCCGGCTGCCGGCATGGACAAGCCGCGCAAACAGCTCCTTGCCAACGCCGGTCTCCCCTTCGACCAGCAGCGAGGCGACGCTGTTCGAGCGGGCAACGCGACAGGCGACATCGACGGCAGCAAGCAGCGCCTCGCTTTCGCCGACGATCATGGCGGCCGCGTCCTGGAGGTGCTTGTCCGCCTCCCGGTGGGTCACGCTGGAGACTGCAGGCGCCGACGGGAACACGAGCGCCGCGCCGCGCAGGTCGCCGTCGAGCTTGAGCGGCGTGATGTGGCAGGAACGCAGATGGGCCGGCAGCGCCCTGGCGATATCGGCCTCCGAGCCGGACGAAGGAAGGTTCATCAGCCAGCGCCCACGCCCAGCCTCCATCCGACCGTCCGTCATTTCAGTGGCTTCGCCATCGGGCACGTTGTTGCGGAAGATGGCGCGGCCACGATGATCGAGGATCACCAGCCCGTCTTTCCGGCGGTAGCTGGAAGCCGAGGAGATGAAAGCCTCGAGCAGGCGCGTTCGTTGCTCCGCCTGCTGCTCGGCCAATGCCTTTTCGATCTGCCGGGCCGTTGCGGCGACCAGAGCGGTGTTATGCGGCCGGAAGATCGGCGAATAGCCCGACAGGTCGACGACACCGATGATCTTGCCGTCCAGTGGATCGCGGATCGGCGCACCGGCGCAGGTCCAGGACTTGATGCCGGCGCAGAAATGCTCGGCCGCATGGACGAAAGTCGGCTCCCCGGTCCACAGTGCCGTACCTATGCCATTGGTTCCGACAGCGTCCTCGTTCCATTTGCCGCCGATGGCAAGGTGGATATCCATGCCGTTATGCAGTGTCTTCTTGTCGCCGATAGCGTCGATCAACACCCCGTCGCTGTCGGCAAGAACCAGCATAGCGCCTGTTCCCTCCAGCAGCTGGCCGATGGAGGCGAAGGACCGACGCGCCGCCGCGAGCAGTTCGGCATTGGCCCGGGTCAGAAATTCGATCTCGTCGCGATCGCTGTTGAGCGGGGCTTCATGCCCTTGCGCATTGATGCCGCCGGTTGCGCTGCGATACCAGGAGTCGTGAATGAGCGAGCGGACGTGGCTTGGCTTGATTGGATCGCGGGCACATTTGGGTTCGTCGGCCAGAAAATCTTCCCAGGCGCGCATGGTGGCGCGCTCGTCATAATCGATGTTGCCCAGAACCATTTGCCTGCCGGCTGACGGCGCACGCGCCGGAAGAGCATCGATCTTCATCTGACTGGGACCCGGATCACGTTTCATTCAGTCATCACGGAACCTTTGAGACCATCGCTATGTGTTCTCGGCGATCCGGACGTCGCGTCCAATTGGTTAGCCGATGCCGAGCTTGGCGCCGATTTCGGCGGCAAGCTGTTCTTCGGAGTAAGCGCCGGTGAGGCGCATCCCATCCATGTCGGCAAGCTTGGCAGCTACGGTTTCGTCGACCGGCGCGAAGTAGCCATTCTGTTTCGTCGCCAGCACGAAAATCTGTTCCCGGTCGCGATTGCGTACGTCGCCGATGTGATGGAGCTGGCGGCCCGTGTTTTGATCCTTCGAGACCACGCGACCGTTGATGCTGATATGGACAGAGGGCCTGGCTTCCGACGCCGACACCGGGGCACCACCAACGTGGATGACAAGGCCCTCGGCCTTTGGCAACTGGCGTGGCTTTTTGGAAGCTGAATAACCGCCGGCGCTGAGCTGGTCGGCAAGGCGGACGATGGTGGAGCGATTTTTCTCGATCAGTCGTTTGATCTGCACGTCCTCGCGCCGCGGGCCATCCCGCTTGGAGATGATCTCGACCATGAATCCTCCCAGATTCGTTGGCAGTGCTGTTAGGGCAATTCTTCTCCTTTGCAGCGAACCTTACACTGCCACAGTCGGGTTCGCCATTCATATTAGTTAGCGCCGAAATAGGTGTTGTTGGTAGCAGGTGGCTGCTACAAAGGGCTGGTACTCGTACGTCTGAGTAATGCCCGCGTCAGGCTGCCTTGGCTTGCCCGTTACCAGCCATACGACCCGGTCCAAATCCCTGCATAGCCAAACGCACCTGCGACGCTTCCGGGGAATCGAGCTCGGCATGGTCGAGGTCGTCGTGGCCGAGAACGTCCATTATCCGCCTGGTGGTCGGACCGGGGATGGCAATAGGAGCTTTTTTTATCGGTGGCACCGTGCGTCCGCTAGCCAGGTATGTTCCGGAAACCAGGAACACCATCAGCGTCGAATCAAGAATGTCATGGCCGACAAGGGTGCCGGTCAGGCCGCCAATGACATAGACGATGACGGTGACGACGATCATTGACGCACCGAACCGCTCGACTGGATCGGCACTGAGGCGCAGGACCCTTGCTGCGTTCCAGACCGCCACGCCGAAGATTGTCGTGAGAGCCAGAGCTCCAAGCAACCCGGCCTCGACAAGAGCGGTCAAAAAGCCGTTGTGAAAGTGGTTGAAACCTTGGTTCGTCCCAAATCGCTCCTTGAATCCCTCCTGTGTAAGCGTGCGACTGGCGGAAATGCCGTGGCCGAAAAATGGGGCTTCACGAAATGCATCGAGGCCTATGTCCCAGAGTCCAACCCGCAATCCGAGTGGAGTGGAATGATCGCCTCTGGTGGTGAGGGCCTGCCAGTCATCGAAAAGGAAATGAGTGCGATCCACGATGATCGGAAATGTAATTGCCGCCGTTAACAAGCTGGAAGCGCCTGCTACCACCAGCAACCGCCTCATATTCGCTCGAGTGAACCTCCGGCGATTGACCACAAGGATGGCGACAACGGCAACCAATAAGGCCACCCAAACCATACGCGAGCCCGAGTAGACAGTCGCCACGACCCCGGCGAGTGCGGCGACAGAGAGTGGCTTCCAGGCTTTCTCCATTCCCGACAGAGCGCCCGAAAGGCACATCATCACGGCGAGACAGGTGACAGTCGCAAAAACGATCGGATTTCCAGCCCCCCCTTCTGCCCTGAGCATCCCGATCCAGTAATATTGGACCATGGCCAGGACCAACGCACCGCTACAGGCCGCAGCGCTCGCAAGCACAGCAATGCGCGCAAGGCTGGCCTTGTCGATGATGCTCCAGGTCGAATAGGAGATCGGGAAGAACAGCAAGGTGACCAGCGGCAGGAAATACGCGACGTCAGCCCGCAGCGTACCGTTGACGATCGAGGCCAGAACCATAGCCGCGCAGTAGGCATAGATCGCAATGGTCATGGCAAGCATCGGCCGGTCGACATTGAAGCGCCGCCGTTTGGCTGCCAGCAGCAGCACCGACCAGAGTGCGCCGCCATGAAAGACGAAGCTCACCGCCGATCCCAGCACAGGTGGCGAAAAGAAACAGGCGATGGAGAAGTAGATGATGACCTGCGCGGGTGTGAGATGCCGCCGGAGCGATATGAACGGGTTCAATGCCTTGCTTCGCAATCTTCCAGATTGTGCACGGATCGTTCGAAGGTCCCCGCCATCCCTTTTCCCGAGCCGGTATAGCCGCTGGCTCCGGTATCCGATAGTGCAATACCGCCGCGCCCCGCAACCGGCTGTGAGGGCGGGCAGTCCTGACTGAAATTGTCGGCCACGCGCCACCTCAAGCCGCGACAGCCGTTGAAACTCCCTGGTGTGCTTCCCGCCATGATTGGAACATCAATACGTCCCAGAGCGGATACTGGTGGTTGCGCTGTCCAGAAAGGTGTTCGGACCAAGCGCGCCGAATCGCCTCCGGCCGGAAGAAGCCATCTTCGCGCAGCCGGCGCTCGTCGAGCAGCGCCTCGGCCCAATGGCGCAGCGCACCGCGCAGCCAGGTGTCGATCGGTACGCCAAAGCCCATCTTTGGGCGTTCGATGAGCCCGCGAGGGATATGCCTGTACAGGAGTTGCCTGAGTGGCCACTTCGTCTTGTTCTCGGCCCGCAGGATGGAGAGCGGCAACGAGAGCGCGAAGCCTACCAGCCGATGGTCGAGCAGCGGCACGCGGGTCTCGAGGCCGACAGCCATTGCCGCGCGGTCGACTTTCACCAGAATGTCGTCCGGCAGATAGCTCATCATGTCGAGATACATCATCCGCTCGACGCTGCCCGGTAAGGTCGGAAGTGCTTCCAATCCGGTCAGCATCGTGGGTGGCTCGACCGCATCGGGAATGATCTCGGACGGCTCCCAGTGCGAGCAGAGACGACGATAGACGTCGTTCATGGTTCGAAGCGAAAGGACCGACGCCGCCTTGTGGATCTTGTCGCCTACCCGCTCGCGCCGAAGGCGTCGCGGCAAGAGCGGCATGATCCCGTCTGCGACGTTGTCATACAGTTCGGGGGACGGCAGTGTTGCCAGGCTGGCCGACACGCGACGCAGGCCGATCGGGATGCGGGAAAGCTTGTTCCAGAGCGCGTCAGCGAGCGCGTAGCGCGTGTAACCGGAAAACAACTCATCTCCGCCGTCGCCCGACAGCGCAACGGTGACACTGCCACGCGCCAGTCTGGAGACGAGGAAAGTCGGGATTTGCGACGAGTCCGAAAACGGCTCGCAATAGATGCCCGGCAGTTGCGGCACGACGTCGAGGGCGTCCCGGTCGCTCAAATATAGTTCCGTATGGTCTGTGCCGAGATGGCGCGCCACATGTTCGGCATGATCGGCTTCGTTATAGCCGGCTTCGGCGAATCCGATCGTGAACGTTCGCACAGGCCGCGAACTGATCGACTGCATGACCGCCACGATTGCGGAAGAATCTATGCCGCCGGAGAGGAAGGCGCCGAGCGGTACATCGGCTATCATCTGCCCTTCGAGTGCGCGGCGAAGATGGCGCTCGACTTCGTCGACCGCTTCCTGTGGGCTTCCTTGAAAAGGTTCACGGCGACCCTGTTCCGCGACCTCCCTCGCGCTCCAATAGCTCTCTACGCGTGGCTCGCGCACAGGATCGGAAAGAACGAGAAGGTGGCCAGGTCTTAATTTGCGGATGCCCTCATAGATGCTGTACGGCGCGGGAATGTAGTTGTGGCGCATCAATAGCGCCAGCGCATTCCGGTCGATCGCTGGGCGCCAGTCGGGAAGCAGATGAAACGCCTTGGGCTCGGAGGCGAAGGCAAACGCCTTACCAACACGGCCATAATACAGGGGCTTCTCCCCCAGGCGATCGCGCCCGAGAAGAAGGGTTCTCTCTTTCCGGTCCCACAGGCCGAACGCGAACATGCCTGTGGCCAACTCAAGAGCTTGTTTTAGCCCCAGTTCCTCGATCGCAGCCAGAAGGACCTCGGTGTCGGAATGCCCGCGCCAGGCACGATCGCCATGTTCCCGATCGAGAAGCGTGCGCATCTCACCGTGATTGTAGAGTTCGCCGTTGAAGACGATGACGTAACGGCCGCCGTGCGAAGTCATGGGCTGGGCGCCAGCCGATGACAGATCTATGATTGCCAGCCGTCGTTGACTAAGCGCGACACCCGCCTCAGCATCAGTCCAGACGCCGTCGCCGTCCGGCCCTCGGTGCCGGATCATGTCGGCCATGCGACGTACAGTGGAGGCGCCGCTGCTCGTCGCGGCCACGCCACCCACAATGCCGACAATACCGCACATCCGGCGTCGTTGCTCCCATGATGGCCTGTCCCCGAGTCCTGTTCTCTATGCAAAATCAGAGAGAGGAAAATCGGGCGGCTATTAATCCGTTCGCACGAAACACCATTGACCGCAGCCGGTTCCGAAAAGGCCGATTCCTGGAGTGACGTTCAGGCGCTGCTTCGTGCGAAACCCAAGCTTTTCCACGGCCGTCTCCAGCTCGACAGCCGAGGTGGATTGATAGGGGTACCCGCCAAGCCAGTCGTCGACATCCGCCAAGAACTCCATGCCCCGGCGTTGGCGATAGTTCTTTACGAAAGAGATCGCGTCCCGATGCCGCAGCGTTCTTGCCAACATATAGGCGCAGACAAAAAGCGCCCTTACCGGAGGTCGCAGCCACTGATGGGAGGAGTAGAGCCTCTTTTCGACCGTCCACAGCCCGCACAGCGGCGTCTTCAGGTAGATCGCAATTCCCAATCGCCCCCCGCGACCAACGAGATCGGTCGCATTGCGGATCGCTGCCCACATATCGCCCGTATGGTGCAGGACACCCCACGAGTAGACAATGTCGAACGTCCCGGACGGGAGCGACGCTTTATCGAGGATGTCGGCTCGCTCCACACTCCATTCCGCTCCCGACGCAAACCGGGAAAGAACGGCTTTGGTTGTTTCGACGCAGCGGACGTCGTAGTCGAGCGCCCGGACCTTCGCCGCGCCTAGCCGAAGGGCGGCCGCCGAATGCAGGCCCGATCCGCAGCCGATGTCCAGAAATGTCTTCCCGTCCAAATCGCCCACCAGACGGCGAAGATCCTCGCAAGCCCGGTCCAGGTGTTCGTCTTCGAAGCGCGCGGCGAGCTCGGACCAGTTGCGGCCAAAATCATAGCGCGCGTTCATTGGCTTCCCATCCGTCGTCCTTTTCTCAAAGACCAAGGGAATCGGATCATACTCGATAGAATTCCCGATACCATTCCACGAAACGCGGAACCCCGATTTCGACCGGAATCTTCGGCTTGAAGCCGGTCGCCTCTTCAAGTGAGCTGACATCTGCGAAAGTTGCCGGGACGTCACCCGGCTGGAGCGCCATGAGGTTGCGGTTCGCCTTCCGCCCGAGTGCGTCTTCCAGCACCTCGATCAACCGGTTCAGCTGAACGGGCGAATTCCCGCCGATATTATGGATCCTGAAAGGCGCGCTGCTTGTCGCGGGGTCGGGGGCCGAACTTTTCCATTGCGGATTTGCTGTTGCGGGCTGCTGCATCACGCGGTCAATGCCCTCGACAATGTCGTCGATATAGGTGAAATCTCGCTGCATGTTGCCATAGTTGAAGACGTCGATCGGTTCGCCAGCGAGAATGGCCTTGGTGAAGATGAACAGGGCCATGTCTGGCCGTCCCCAGGGACCATAGACAGTGAAGAAGCGCAATCCTGTCGTCGGCAGGCCGAAAAGATGGCTGTAGGTATGCGCCATCAGTTCGTTGGCCTTCTTGCTTGCGGCATAAAGGCTCAGCGGATGGTCCGCTGGATCGTGAACGGAGAACGGCATCCGTGTGCTGCCGCCATAGATCGAACTGGAAGACGCATAGACCAGATGGCCGACTGAGGCACGTCGGCATCCCTCCAGGATGTTAAGGAAGCCGGTGAGATTGCTTTCCGCATAGGCGTGCGGATTGGTAAGCGAATAGCGAACGCCGGCTTGGGCTGCGAGATTGACCACGATCTCCGGAGTGACCGAGAGAAGAAGCGCAGAAATGCGATCTCGGTCGGTGAGGTCGATTTGATCGAAACGAAAATTCGGAAATTCTTTCAAGCGAGCGAGCCGGGCTCGCTTCAGGTTGATGTCGTAATATTCATTCATGGAATCGAGGCCGACAACCTGCCGGCCATCAGCGAGAAGCCTCTGGCAGAGGTGGAATCCTATGAAGCCAGCCGCGCCGGTGATCAGAATCGGCCTGGTCGATGTCAATGTGTACTCCTAGGTTGCAGGCCGAGCTCACAGGCTCCAGTATTTTATCACTCCAGGAACTTCATTCGGCTTGATGGCCGACTTGACGTCGAACAGCGTTCCACCTGGCCTGATCATTTGGAAAATACGGGATTTCTCCCTCGATAGATAATGCTTGTGAGGAACCGCCAGAACAAGCGCCTGCAAATCGTTTATCTCGTCGAGTGGCAGGATTGTTTCACCATATTCGCGTCGAGCGGTTTCGGCATCGGCAAGAGGATCGTGGACCTTGGGGGCAATGCCGAACTGCCTCAGTTCCCTGACCATGTCGAAAACACGGCTGTTGCGCAAATCCGGAACATCCTCCTTGAAGGTCAGTCCGAGAATGCCGACCGAAGCTCCCTTCACGGGCATATCTGAACGGATCAGCTGTTTGACCACTTGTTGAGCAACGAAGGCTCCCATGCCGTCATTGATGCGGCGGCCGGCGAGGATGATCTGCGGATGGTAGCCCTCAGCCTCCGCCTTGGCGGTCAGATAGTACGGGTCGACACTTATGCAGTGGCCACCCACGAAGCCCGGCTTGAACGGAAGAAAGTTCCATTTCGTTGACGCGGCATCAAGGACGTCCTGCGTCCGAATATCAAGCCGCTCGAAGATCATTGCGAGTTCATTCATCAGCGCGATGTTGAGATCGCGCTGCGTATTTTCAATTACTTTCGCGGCCTCGGCCACCTTGATCGACGGGGCGCTGTAGACACCGGCATCGATGATCCGGCTGTAGACGCCCGCCACACGCTCCAGCGCTTCGGTATTCTCGCCAGAGACGACTTTGACGATTCGTCGCAGCGAGTGTTCGCGATCGCCGGGGTTGGCTCGTTCAGGTGAATAGCCCAGCGCGAAGTCGTGAGGATGCCGCAGACCGGAAATCTGCTCGATGATGGGTCCACAAAAATCTTCGGTAACGCCGGGATAGACCGTCGATTCGAAGACGACGACCGCGCCTTTGCTCACCACTTCCCCGACGAGTTCGGATGCCAGCTTCAGAGGAGCAAGATCGGGGGCACGATTGATGTCGATAGGGGTGGGCACGGCAACCACGAAGAAAGTAGCGCCTTTCAACATCTTCCGGTCGGTCGTAAATACGATCGACGATTCCTTGAGCTCCGTGGCGTCAACCTCTCCCGTACGATCGACGCCGTCGCGCAGCTCGTTGATTCGGCGCTCGCTGATATCGAAGGCGATCGTTGCCGGGAAAATCTTTCCAAACGCGACGGCTACTGGAAGGCCGACATAGCCTAGGCCGATTACAGCAATGCGTTCGGTCATCCGTGGATTTCCTCAGGTCGCTTATGACTCGAGGCGCTTGTATGGCAGGCGGTGGGTTAATTCAACGATGCGTCGTTGCGAAGGCGGAAGTCTCCACTCAAAAGAAGAAGTCCGCCGCCGATGCCTGTACCACTCAACAACTCAGACCGACCGATACTGTGGATAACATGCCGCAGGGTTGGGTTTCGGGACCCGAGACCTTACAAGAGGCGGCTGGCCTGCTGCAATCAGCCTAAGATGTTGAACGCATGAACCGTATCGTCGTCATTGTGAGCGAGCCAAAGTCCCTTGCAACCACTCGAGGACATTTTCTCCTTGCGCTGCGTGTGGCCGGATACGAAGTTCATGCCGCGGCGCCGTTCGATGAGATGACCGTGCGATGGCTGACCGGAAACGGCATTCGTTTTCATCATCTGCCGATGGCGCGCGCGGCAGTCGGCCCGATCGGCGATGCGATTTTGGCGCTCCGTCTCTACAGAAAAATACGGGAACTCAGACCTCAGGTCGTGTTGACCTGCGCAATCAAGCCAATCGTTTATGGCATACCCGTAGCGTTGATTGCACGCGTCCCGCGTCGGCACGCGCTTATCACTGGCCTCGGCTATGCGTTCACGGACCGCCATAAATCGCTGCGCTGGAGGGTCATCAACGCCGCGGCTCGACTTCTTTATGCAGCAAGCCTGCGCGGCGCCACGACGGTGACGTTCCAGAACGAGGACGATCGAGATGATTTCCGTCGCCTGGGGCTCCTCGGGCGGACCCCAGCCAGTGTCGTCAACGGTTCAGGGGTCGACCTGGATCGTTTCAGGGTTGCGCCACTGCCGGAGGAGCCGCGATTTCTTATGATCGCCCGCCTGCTTCGCGACAAAGGCCTTGCCGAATACCTGGGTGCCGCGAAGCTGGTGAAGGCGGTCCGGCCGGAGGCTCGCTTCGACCTGGTCGGTGATACGGATCCAAATCCCGCGGGATTTCCGGTCTCGGAGGTTGAGGCAGCCGTCGCGGACGGAACGATCCGCTATCACAGGGGTGTCGAAGATGTCCGTCGGGTGATCGCCGACTCGCGTATTTACGTGCTTCCCTCCTATCGCGAGGGCACATCGCGCTCGGTTCTGGAAGCAATGGCAATGGGTCGTCCGGTGATAACGACGGATGCGCCAGGCTGTCGCGCGCCGATCGTCCCCGGGGTAAACGGCCTGTTGGTGCCGGTCGGTGCCACGACCTCCCTGGCCGAGGCCATGATCCGTCTGATCGACAACCCAGATGAGGCCAGATGCATGGCCAGGAACAGTCGGTCGATTGCCGAACAGCGCTATGATATTCAGAAAGTTACTGCTCATATGATGGAAATCATCGAAGGCGGGCAATGGGCCGCAGGATGACATCTGCAGAAAAGCCAGCGTCGAACCGATATGAATTCGGAGCCTATTGGGCTTCATTCATCGACAAGTCCTACTCCGCTGAACGCCGCCAGGCGGCGGCCGGCAAGCTCCTGTCCTTCCTGGGCAAAGACCGAACGGAGACTAGGCGATATGCGGCTGGCCGTCTTCGATCGTTACGATCTCGTCGCAATTTTCGACCGTCGTGAGGCGATGCGCGATGATGAGGACTGTCAGATCAGCGGGCAAATCACCGATTGCCTCCATGACAGCTGCTTCGGTCTCATTGTCGAGCGCGCTTGTTGCTTCGTCAAAAACGAGCAAACTCGCCTGTTTATAGAATGCCCGCGCTATGCCTATTCGTTGGCGCTGGCCGCCGGACAATCGCACACCGCGTTCGCCGACCCGGGTTTCATAGCCCTTGGGCAAGTTTTCGATGAAGCCCGCCAAAGCTGCCTGCTGCGCTGCGTTGCGAACACGTTCAAGATCGATACCGGCGGGGTCGATGCCAAACGCTATATTCTCGGCGATCGAAGCGTCCGAAAGGAAGATACTCTGGGGGACATGGGCAATCTGCCTCTGCCAGGCACGTCTAGTGCCTCCATCAAGGGGCTTCCCGTCGATCTCGATAACTCCACTTGTCGGCTCGAGTAGGCCCATCACGAGATCGACTGTCGTGCTCTTCCCGCTCCCTGTCTTGCCTACAAATCCGATCTTTGCGCCCTTCACGATGGTGAGATTGAACCGTTCGATAACCGGCGGCTGATCGGGCGCGTAGCAGAACGATAAATCCTTCAGCACAATTGCCTGATTGAATGGCAAGCGGCTCGGCGGAGGTGCCTGTGCTTCTGCTGGGAGTGGCGCTTCGATCGTCTTAAGAACCGCTTCGACGCCGGCGATATTGCCTAGCACGAGCGCCCAGTTTGCATAGATCAATTGCATCAGGGGCACTAGACGCTGCGCGCCAAGGGCAAACGTTCCCAGCATAGGCAGTACCTGCCCGGCGTTGTTTGTCCTTGTGATCAGGAAGTAAGCAAGTGCGGCGATGATCACCATCCCAGTGGCTTCGATCGCGAATCGAGGAGTAGCGGCCGCGAGAGCGTTCCCCGAGTAAGCGCGCTGTAAATGCCTGTCGAGTTCTTCGAAACGGGAAAGGAAATAGGGCTGAGTGTCATTGATGATGACATCGCGAATGCCACCCAAGCCCTCTTGCACGGACCGAATGTCTTCCGCCTGCATTCGCTCTATCGTGCGGGCATTCGTCTTGAGATGTTTGCGAATGAAGAGCGACATGGCGAGATAGGCCACACCCAATCCGGCAAAGATCGCAAATGTGATGAATGAGCTCAACGCGAACATCGCCGCAACGACGAACACGCTGATGATCGCTCCCCCGACCGCTTGGAGGATCGGGAGGAGAACGTTCATGTTGATGATGTGGACTTGGCGGAGTGTCGCCAGCACCGAGCTGGAGCTATTCGATAAGTGATAGCTGTAGGGTTGGTAAAGTGCGCGCTTGTAAACTCTCACGGCGATCTCGTGCCCAAGCGAAAAGACAAAAGCATGAGTCGCTCGCGAGAGCAGGATCCGCACCACCCCAGCGATCACTACCACTACCGAAAATAGCGACAGCAAGGGCAGAAGGCTGTCGCTCGAACTGGCCGAACCGAAACCCTGCAATTGGCGTCCGATCCATGACTGACCTATTGAATCGGGATCGGTGATCTTGGCCAGAAACGGCAAGAGGGCACCGAGCGTCGCGGCCTCAGCGATAGCGCCGAAGAACATTAGAACCAGAAGACCGAAAAACTGGCGGCGCCGGCGCCTCGATAGCTGCGCCCACAAGCGCCGAAGCGCGTCGGTCGTGCTGTCTAGGGTCTGGGTTCCGCTCAATGCCAAGGTATCGCCCGCATTCTCGACGTTCATTGCGCATGGGCGCCACAAGGAAACAAGTCGCATGTGGCGCCAATTGACAATTTCTGATCTCGGATCGTCAAAAGCCATCCACAAGCTGGACCATTCAGGGCAGCTTCGAACGTGCAATTGTGATATCTCTGTACTACTAGCAGCGAGGAAAAGGCGATTCTAAGTAGGAGCCGTCAGTTGGGCGCCGATCGGTTCTGGCAGTCCTTGGGTCTCTGCCTGACTGGGCTAGGGGCGGCGTTTCTGCTCTTTGTCGCTGCTTATCCCCTCGGCCTCGTCCAGGCCTATCCGACACCCCCCGCGGAGGCTATTGAGGGACCGCTTGGGTTTGAGAAGAAGATAGAGGATTTGAACGGCCTTTATCGCGAAGCGAATGAGCCCAAGCAGGTCTATCTTGAGCGCCTGACAAAGGCTGTCGCGGGTGGCGTGGTGCATTACTGGACGGAAGGGGACCGTTGGACGGCCACTGACGCGCGCTATACGAAGATCAGCGTTTTCGACAACTACGTCATCTGGCTGCTCGGTCGGCTTCCTGCATACCACGACAGCTTTCAAAATTACGAGTTTTTGACACCCCGAAAGGCCTTAGATCGCGGTTACGGCTTTTGCTCCCAGGCCTCAAAGATTGTCTATTCAATCCTTACGGAACAAGGCATTCCAGCGACGATATATAGCGCGGAGCAGCACACGATCGTCGAGGTCGATGGTAATGTTCTCGATTCCGATTATGGCGTCCTAGTACCCCATCCTCTGGCTCTTGTAGAAAGGGATCCGTCGATAGTCGATTCCTACTATTCGGACTACGAAGATATGCTGCCTCTTTTGCATGGAGCCTACAGTCAACCTTGGCATCAGCTTGGAACGCCAGAAGGCTTTCAGAGTGCCCGTTCTTACGAGACAATTTTCGACCGGCTGAAGTGGCTTCCGCCAGTCATGCTGCTGCTCATCGGCGTGTTGTTGGCAACTAGCGGGCTGCTTCGGCGCCGACCGTTCGTTTCTGCCCCGAAAATCTTTGCCTTCGGTCGTTCGTCCAATCGTGGAGCTTAGGGAGTGCTTTGCGCTTGCTTGAGGTCTATGCCTATGGCATGCGACGGCTAAATCGGAAGTCGGCGGCGATAGAGTCTCGATGAATTATGCTCCAGCAAAGACATCCGCTGTCGTTCCTTCGACGGCCATCGCCAAGAGCCGCCGTAAGGGCGTACTTTTTGTGATCGGATCGCTAAACCTTGGCGGCACGGAGAGCCAACTCGTACTGCTCGCCAAGGAACTGGCATGCCGAGGATGGAGGGTCGAGGTTTTTGCGCTTACGCCGGTAGGCGACGTACTGGCCGAACCTCTGACCCGAGCCGGCATACCAATTTTCTATGGCCGCCACCGACCGAATTCCCTCGCCGCCGGTTCAAAGACGTCGCCGGGTTTGAAGGAGTTGATGGTCCTCCTGGCCGCGGCCACTTGGGTTTTCAGGCGGGTGGCTTGGACACGACCGGGCGTGGTCCATGCTTTTCTGCCGCTGACAAATTTCCTCGGCGCCCTGGCCGGACGGTTAGCGTTGGCACCGCTTATCGTCACATCTCGACGCGGCCTCGGCAGCCATCAGGAACGCTGGCCTTGGCTAAAATGGATGGATCGGTTCGCTAACCGTTTTTCCGATTTCGTGGTTGCGAACTCTCTCGCTGTCGCGGCAGACACGGCGGCGCGGGACAACTACAGCATCAACCGCATCAAAATTGTCGCAAACGCCCTCGATTTAAGCCGGTTCGACAATATCGGCGATCGTCGCAATGGGACCCGGGCTCGACTTGGTCTCGCCCCAGATGACGTGGGCATCATCATTGTCGCCAATTTGATACCGTATAAAGGTCATGACGATCTAATCGAGGCGATTGCCCTTGCGAGCAAAGTGCACCCGAACATCAAGCTCTTTATGGCCGGGCAGGACCGGGGAATCGGATCGGCTCTGGCGCAGAAGGCTGAAAGCCTCGGCATCGGGCGCAAAGTGCAAGCTCTCGGAGTTCAGAGCGATATCCCTGGTTTACTCGCTGGTATGGATGTTGGCGTGATCGCGTCCCATGAGGAGGGCTTTTGCAATGCCTTGATGGAGAAACTGGCGGCCGGTCTCCCGGTAGTCGTCACAGACGTAGGCGGAAATCCGGAGGCAGTCTCAGGCCTGCCAGGATGTGTTTTGGTACAACCTCATGCTCCCACTGATCTCGCTCGAGGTTTGCTGGAAATAGTAGACCGTCTGCCAGAGCGCAAAACGGACCAGGAGTTTCGCCAACGGACAATGCGCCAGCGCTATTCGATTGAGGCTATGGCCGACGCCTATGAAACCCTCTACCTCACGGGGAAATGAATGAGCGGCGGGGTTGCTGATGTGGATCGCTCACTAGGCCCAGCATCGTCGCTGCAAACGAACCTGGTGAACCTTTCTGCCGGCTTCTGCGCTTTCACAGTCGTTGTATATCAGGCCTGGTTCATGCCTTTCTCCCTGCCCTTGTTCACCGGGCGAGATGGCTATCTCAGGTTGGCCTTGTACGCCCTCTATGGCGTTGTACTCATCGTCTCTTTCGCAGTGGTAGTGACGCGGCGTGACGTGCGCAAAGCTATTTCGCCGCTGGCAATCGGCGCCGTGGTGGCGGTCGTGCCAATCGCTCTGCATCCTCTTGGGATCGTCAACAGGAGCTATTTGACAACTCTTGCTCTTGGTGGCTCTGCACTCACTCTGATGCTTACGTTTGCGCCTCCGATTGTGCTGCGGCTGTCCGCTTCGGTTACGGCCCTCAATGCTATCGTTTGCTTCTTGGATGTGCTCTTCACCCATGGCTTTACCACTACAGTTGGCCGCGCGGCGGGGTTAGCAGTCAACCCGAATGTGGCCGCTGCGGGACTCTTGCTCGGCGGCGCGGCGAGCTATCGCGCCGTACCTAAGGAATGGCGCCCAGGTTTTCTCGTCCTGGTTGGGGGGGCGCTTTCAATCACCTTGTCCCGCTCCACTATTCTTGCCGCCGTCGCCACCGTCTTCCTTCCAAGTGCTGCTGGCATCTGGCAATACTATAGAGCTGGCCGAAGATTGCGGATCGGCACCGCTGCTTGGACGCGGGCTCTCGCCGTGGCTCTTGTGCTGCTATCGGCAACTTTCGTCGCACTGACCACTAACCGCTACTTTCGAGCTGCCATTAGCCAGTCTTTCGCAGGAGTGTTGGCCGTAAACACGGACCTTAGTGTGGCAGGCGAAGCTGTCGACACGTCGCTTGCCCGGCCAGCGGTTCCGATAGGACATCCTCCCCAAACAGATGACGCGAGACCGCTTTCGGTCGAGCCGCCCCAATTGGCGCCATCTAGAAACGTCCCAGCTCTACCCGAGGAAAGCTTGCCAGGAGATGTCGCCACTCCCCCCAAAGCGATTCCGTCTGCAGCAGGCGCGGCCAGGATCCAGGCCCTCAGCGAACGGCTGAGAGGTGAAGGTAAGAAGAATTCTATCTCGGCCCGAGCTCTGTTCTTGGAACGCGGCCTACTTGCATACCAGACAGGCGGTTTCTTTGGTCGTGGGCTGGAAGAGGCTCATGTCTTTGTTCCTCACAACACGTTTGTCCTTTTTGCTATCGCTTTCGGCCATATCGGCTGGCTAGTGCCACTCGGCTTCCTCGTCTCCGCCTTCTGGTTCGTTCGTGACGCTGAAGATCTGCCACTCGGAGTCGCCCTCTTAGGCGTTATGCTGACTTCGCATGATGTCTTACTGACGCCGAGTTTGTTCATACCCGTGGCTATCGGCATAGGCAGCATGCTCGCCGCAAAGACCAATCCCAGCCGAAGCAGGGAAGCATATTCGAGCTTTGCCTTTGGAATAGGCGGAGGCGTCGGGTTATTCGCTGCCGCTTCCATTGTCCTGTTGATTTCGCCGCCGATCGGTGTCGATCTCCGGGCTAATCCGCTCTACTTCATGCTTTTGGGGACCGTCATCGCCTGGGCTGTTGCGACGCTTTATTTGTTTTGTCGCTCTCGTCGAAGCGGCCCCGGCGCGTAGGCGAGTCGCTTGGCGATTATCCGGCCTGCCGAAGGTCGATCGACCGGGACGGTCAGATCATCTCGGAGCATCTCGATGATTTTCGGAACAATAAGCATTGCGCCGAAGATGGAGAGGTGGTGATCGTCGACGTAGAGGCTGTGCCCCGCGCTGTTTGTCATTCGGCATTCCGCGGCGGGGCAGATCGCGTCCAGCGGATCAACGAATTGAAACTGGGAATGGTGCCGCGCGAAGGCCGTGAAGGCCGCTTTGAATGCGCCGTGCTCTACCCGCGAGGACACTGGGCATGGAAGGGAGAAATAGTTCGGCCTGAGAGCACAGATCAGGTTCGTGTTTGGAGCGTGTCCGACCAAGATGACCGGTCCGCGAAACCCGGCGTACAGCTTGGAGATGTCTTCAAGCATTGTCGGAAACAGCTTTGCCAGATCAGGGATATCGACAGGCGCTCCATCAGCCTTCTTTTCGAGAATGTTGCGGTATCCTGGCCAGCGCTGAGCTTGGACGATGGCTGCGATCCCCCCGGCGTTCAACCAACGGGCTGCTTGATCTGTTGCGGCTCGACAATGTTGCGTGACCGCGCCTCTAGGCCGGCTCTGAAGATCCGCTCCGAAATGGCAGCTGCCGGCTTGCGCTAGCAGGAAGTGAAATTCCTTTCCGCCAAGCTCTTCGAGGGCGCGGGTGTAGTGGTCAACGTGCGAGTCTCCGACAATGAGGATCTTCGTTGGGCTTTGAAGATTTCCGAATTCGCAGAAATCCTCACAGCCACGAGAGCCCTTGATCGATTCCAGGGTCGCGCGATCGGCCAGTTCACCTCCCGCGATAGCCGATGGCGACCGCCAAGGCATACCGCCCCACATGGAGTAGCTGACCAGCGAGAAAGCAAGCAGACCTGCCAACGCAAGCCCTGTGGGTCCGACGAAGCCGCGGCCAGCACGATACGGCTGTTCAACGAAGTGAAACATCATGACTGCCAAGGCGAGAGAAAGGAACCCGACGAGAACGGCCTCTCTCGGCAGCAGCGGCCGCAGAAGGCCATATTCACAGAATACGATCAGGGGCCAGTGCACCAGGTAAAGTGAATAGCTGATGCGCCCGATATAGGCTGCAGGGCCATTGCGTAGAACAAGCCCCACACGTCGTGAGCGATCCGCGTACAGCACCATCGCAGCTCCGACCGTAGGCACTAGCACATTGAGGGCGGGTGCGTGTGCCGTGTCATCTAGAAAGAAGACGGCGCCGCCTATGAGCACCAATCCAAGCAAGGCGAGGAACTCGTGGATAGCCAAGGCTCGCGGCTGTGGAAGCCAGACCAATGCCGCGCCACAAGCAAATTCGAAGACACGGAAAGGCGTATTGTAAAAGACGGTCGCTCTGCCGTCCGAAAGCCATTCGGCAGTCCGCGTTCCGGCAAGCAGCCAAAATGAGCCGTCCTGGAATGCGAAGATGAGCCAGAAGCCCAAAACCGTGATCGCCAGGATTGGCCAAACCATCCGACGTCGGAATAGGGCGAGCAAACCTGAAAGCAGGAGCGGCCACACGCAATAGAACTGCCACTCAACACTCAGGGACCAAGTGTGTAGCAGTGGCTTCATACGCGCGGCCAGGTCAAAGTAGCCGGATTCTCGCCAGAAGAGGACGTTCGAAACCCCGAGAGTGGCGGCCAAAAGCGACTCTGCGAAGTTCTCCAAATGCGGTGGAGCGAATAGAAGAGCCGCAGCAATGCACGACAGGGCCAGTGTCGCAAACAGAGCCGGCAGCAGCCGGCGGGCGCGGCGCCGATAGAACTGCGCTAGGCTGAAACGCCCCCGGTCGATATCGGCTGCAACAATTTTCGTGATCAGAAAACCGCTGATTACGAAAAAAACATCGACACCGACGAAGCCACCGGAAAATCCGAAAACCCTCAAATGAAAGCAGAGCACTGCCAAAACAGCGAGCGCTCTAAGGCCATCTATCTCTGTCCGATGACGGTTCAGCCTGTCCCGTGTTGCGAATGACGCGGCCGAGGTGGAACCGGCTTGCTCCTCAACGGGTCGGGCAACGCTGCTTTCCCGCCAAGCCGCGCCAGCCGTAGTTGAAGAAAGGGCTTGGCGGCTTCGCATGCACCTAGTTGCTCTTGCGGGTTGTCGGAGGCCGTGGAACGTTCATGACCGATACCCGAGTCTGTCTGTCATCAGCGGCGAGAGCCTGGTAGAGGCCCATCATCCGAGCGAGTAAGTCGTCGGTCTCCGGCTTCAAGTTTCTGCGCATATGTGATGCGTCGCGGTAAATGAACTCACCATTGATGTAGGTGGCGCACTGCCGGTTCGGGCACATCCCTTTGAGCGGATCGACAAAGAACACCCCATCATGCTCAGTGAGCGACGCCAGCGCGACGACCGTCGGTGACCACACCCTCAGGATCCGGTCGCTATCTATATCGGTCGAGCAACGCCTCAATATCCTTTCGCGCATCGCCGCGCATGAGGTCAAATCCAGGCCGGGCCCCGGCACCTGACCAATGATTCCAATGCGCCGTTCGGGAGCGGTGATTTCTTCAACGAGGCTTCGCAGACCGTCGCGCATCAGCAGGACTTTGTCCGCTTGCCTGCCGTCGTCAGCAACGACATTGGTGTAGGCAAGGCTTGTCCAGGCAGAGGACAGCACCACGAGGTCGACGTCCGTGCGCTGTCTCAGCATGCTGACCACGGCCTTTCGGGACGATGCGCAGCTTTCCCGGTAGTTAGGCTGCTCCGGAAAGTCGCGATGGACACCTTCTCCGAATGCGGCCGGGCAGGCATGATAAAGAAAGAAGGCCGTATTCTCCCTTTGGCCAACCGCATCCAATAGTGGGGCGAGATGCTCCGCATGGCTGTCGCCCCACAGCATGGCATGGCGTGCCGCCTTGTCCCAAGGTGCTCCGAATGCGCAAAACGTGCCGTCCAGTTCGCTTATCTCGACCATCTGCGGACATGGCCAATCCCACATCACCTCGAGGCTGCGCATCGCCTCGACCTCCTTCGGGATCCTGCTGGCGATACCCCCGCCTTGGAAGATTGAATTGCCGCCCAGACCAACGATCAACGCGGTGGTCGCGCCGGCGATGACGGTTCTCAACGGAGGCTGCCGCAGTCGGCGAACGGGTTCTTCGACGAATCGCCAGGACAAATAAGCCGTCACCCAGGCTGCCGC
>NZ_RZOI01000240.1:0-7739 GCF_004022645.1 Mesorhizobium sp. M4A.F.Ca.ET.020.02.1.1
GGCGCCGACGATTCCTTATTCGCGCTCTGCCAGGACAAGTTCCGCTCCGGCGCCGTGCTCGGCGCGCTTGGCTTGCCGGCGCCGCAGGCAGGTCTGGCGCGGAACGGGGAATGGCTGGTCGAGCCGCCAGCCTCGGAAGCCGGCTGGTTCGTCAAGCCGAACCGCCTCGGTGCCAAGATCGGCATCTGGCCGGATTCGCGTGTGGCTGATCTCGGTCATGCGCTGGAGCTTAGCCGGCGCGTCTTCGCCCACTATCGCGACGACGTCGTCGTCCAGCCCTATGTCGCCGGCCGCAACGTGCGCGCCAGCTTCCTCGGCCTGAAGCCGGAGACCGGCGTCGAGGCGCTCGGCATCGCCTTCGTCGAGTCCGGTGGCGATTTCCAGACCATGGCCGACAGCCTGGCGCTCTATGGCGATACCGGCGGGATCGCGAAGGCCGCCGGAACCTATGCCGAGCCGGTGCTCGAGCCCGTCACCGCGAGCCAACCGGCAGCCGATGCGATAATCCGCCGGATCGCCGGGGGCCTGATGACCGGGCTCGGCTTGCGCGATGTCTTCTCCGTCGACCTCAGGGTGGAGGCCGACGACACCGTCCATCTCATCGAGTTCGAGGTCTGTCCCGGCCTGCCCTGCTTCGATTTCCGTGACTATTGCCGCGCGCAATGGGGCCTCGGTCTCGCCGATGCGATGGCCGAAACCGCGAGGACCCGGCTTCGACCATGACCCCGAAAAGTGGGAGCCGGTTTTCGGACAAGGTCATGGTCAAGCAGGGGGCTAGATGCCCTCGACCAGCACGATCTCGCCGTCGGCCACCTTCTGGCGGATGGCGACGGCGCGCTGGTATTCCGGCGAATGGTAGCATTCATGCGCCGCGGCAAGCGACGGAAACTCGATGATGACGTTGCGCGCGCGGCCCGGCCCCTCGGCCTTCTCGTGCTCGCCGCCGCGCGCCAGGAATTTCGCGCCGAACCGCTCGAAGGCCGGCTTCGCGGCGGCGACATAGTCCTTGTAGCCCTCGGCGTCGCGCACATCGACGCGGGCGACCCAGTATCCCTTTGCCATATCGTTTCTCCGAGTTTGGGACTTATGCGGACCGCATTTCGGCCAGGATGGCCTCGGCGGCAGCGCGCCTGTCGGCGGCGCCGACGATCGGGCGGCCAACGACAAGATGGCTGGAGCCGTTGCGAATCGCCTGCGCCGGGGTCACCACCCGTTTCTGGTCGCCATGGTCGCTGCCCTTGGGGCGTATTCCCGGCGTGACCACGGCCATGTTCGGCCCGACGATCCGGCGCACGGCTTCCGCCTCCTCGGCGGAACAGACGACGCCGCCCATGCCGGCATGCAGCGCTTGCTCTGAGCGCCTCAGCACCAGCGTGTGCGGGTCGTATTCGTAGCCGGCGTCGATCATGTCCTGCTCGTCCATCGAGGTCAGCACGCTGACCGCGAGCAGGCAGAGATCGCTGCCCCGGGCCGCTTCGACAGCAGCCCGCATCGCCTTGGGATAGGAGTGGATGGTGAGCATCGTCATGCCCATCCTGACGATGTTCTCGACCCCCTTGGCCACCGTGTTGTCGATGTCGAGCAGCTTCATGTCGAGGAAGATCCTGATGCCGCCGCTGGCAAGCTCGCGAGCGAAGTCGAGTCCGCCGGCGAAGGCCAGCTGATAGCCGATCTTGTAGAAGGAGACCGTGCCGTCGAGCTCGCGCACCGCTTTCTCGGCGTCCTTCACCGTCGGCACGTCGAGACCGACGATCAGCCTGTCGCGCATGGTGTCGGCATGCTCCGGGATCATGCTTCGATCCGGCTGGACAGCATGCGCGAGGTTTCGATCAGTGTGCGGCATAGGCGCTCCATCGATTGGCGTAGTCTGTCGTCGCGGAAATGTCCATTCTCGTCGAAGGCGTCGCTGGCGCCAGAGACCGAGCATTCCGGCGTGACCACCTCGACCTGGCAGCGCACCAGCACGGCGCGCAGGTGATTGATGCAGCGTATGCCGGCAAACTTGCCGTCGGAGGAGGAGCAGAGGCCGGCGGGCTTGCCTGCAAACGGCCTGAACGAGCGGCCGCCGTCGCGGCGTATCCGGCTCACCCAGTCGATGCTGTTCTTGAGCAGAGGTGGCAGCGAGCCGTTATATTCCGGCGTGGCGATCAACAGTCCATCGTGGTTGGCGATCAGCCGGCCGATCCGCATGGCATTCTCGGGAATGCCTTTCTCCTTTTCCAAGTCCTCGTCCATGATCGGCAGCGGATAGTCGCCAAGCGAGATGCGGGTCACCTCGGCGCCCTGCATGGCAAGCTCTTTCTGCGCCACGTCCGCGGTCCTGCCGCTGAAGGCGCCCCACCGGATCGAGCCTGCGAAGACGAGGATTTTTGGGATCATTGGCATTGGCCACCCTTGTTCCCGGACAGGTACAGAAAGGGGCCGCTCAAATCAACGTTTGGATGAGGGAGGAAGAGAGTAGGGCAGTAAGGCAGTAAGGCAGTACGGTATCGAGCCGTTCACTCCCCTGCTGCCCCACTGCCGTACTCCCCTATTCCTTCTCCTCTAATGCGCCTCGCGCCGGTAGATCCACAGCTGCGTCGGCGGGATGTTGCGGATGATGAAATCGAAATGCTTGACCGTGTAGTCGCCGCGGCCGGGCGGGATCGGCGACAGCGGACCATAGGTCAGCTGAACGATCGGCCGGCCGGCGGGGATGCGGTCGAGCAGGCTTTCGATATAGGCGATGCGCTGGGCGACCGGGAAGTTCAGCAGCGGCACGCCGGAGACAACCGAATCGAACACCATGTCGCGCTTGTCGCCGAGCGTCGCGTTGAGATTGAAGGCGTCGCCTTCGATGACGTTGACGCCCGGATAAAGCCGACGCAGGTGGCGCACGAAATCGGTCGAGTATTCGACCGCGTAGAGATTTTCCGGCTTTATCCCCTGCGCCAGGATGGCGCGGGTGATGACGCCGGTGCCGGGGCCGACCTCAAGCACCGGCAGGCCGGATTTCGGATTGACGATCGAGGCCATCTTGCGGGCGGTGATGGAACTGGTGGGAACGATCGAGCCGACCGTCTTCGGCTTGTCGATCCAGCCCCTGAAGAACTTCAGCTCGTCGTCGAACTTCTCCGCCAGCGACTTGCGCAACCCGGGACCACGTGCCATGCGAGCTCTCCTCAACGCTCCCCGACCCGCTAATTAGCAGCTAGGTGGGACAAGGCAAGGCGTCAACCTGGCATAAGGTGTTGATGACGCTCGGGAAGCAATCCCCGGGACATGCCCTTCAACCTCTCAGCGGTCGCTGAAGGATTCGAAAAAGTCCTTCATGCGGGCGAAGAAGCCGCTCGACTGGGGCGAATTGTCCTGCGAGGACAGCTGCTCGAACTCTTCCAGGAGCTCACGCTGCCGGCGCGACAGGTTCTGCGGCGTCTCGACCGCGGTCTGGATGTAGAGGTCGCCGACATTGGGCTGGCGCAGCACCGGCATGCCCTTGCCCTTCAACCGGAACTGGCGGCCGTTCTGCGTGCCTTCCGGCACCTTCACCTTGGTCTGCGTGCCGTCGAGCGTCGTCACCTCGAAGGACCCACCGAGAGCCGCTGTCGTCATCGAGATCGGCACCTTGCAGTAGAGGTCGGCGCCGTCGCGCTGGAAGAACTCGTGCGGCTTGACCGCGAGGAAAATGTAGAGGTCGCCCGACGGGCCGCCGCGCAGGCCGGCCTCGCCCTCATTGGCCAGCCGGATGCGGGTGCCGTCCTCGATGCCGGCCGGGATGTTGACCGACAGCGAACGTTCCTCAGTGACGCGGCCCTGGCCGGCGCATTTCGGGCACGGGTCCTTGATCGTCTGGCCGCGGCCCTGGCACTGCGGGCAGGTGCGCTCGATCGAGAAGAAGCCTTGCGTGGCGCGCACCTTGCCGTGGCCGTTGCACATCGAGCAGGTGGCCGGCTGGGTGCCGGGCTTGGCGCCGCTGCCCGAACATTCAGAGCAGGAGATCGAGGCCGGCACGCGGATTTGCGCGGTCTTGCCGGAAAACGCCTCCTCCAGCGAAATCTCCATATTGTAGCGCAGGTCCGCGCCACGCTCGCGGCCGCCCGACGAGCGGCGCTGGCGGCCGCCCATCATGTCGCCGAAAATATCCTCGAAGATGTCGGCGAAGCCGCCGGCGCCGAAGCCCTGCGCGGCGCCATTCATGCCGCCATGTTCGAAGGCGGCGTGGCCGAAACGATCATAGGCCGCGCGCTTCTGCGGGTCCTTCAGCGTCTCGTAGGCTTCGTTGATTTCCTTGAACTTGTGCTCGCAGGCGTGATCGCCGGGATTGCGGTCGGGATGAAACTGCATGGCGAGCTTGCGGAAAGCGCTCTTGAGCTCCTTGTCGTCGGCGCCCTTTTGCACGCCCAGCGTCTCGTAGAAATCAGCTTTCATTTTTTCCCGCAGTCCGGATGCTCAATGTCTTGATGCACTGTTGCGTCGTTTGCCGGCACGTCGTTCCGATTTAGGTGCGATGGCGTCCGGATGCCAGTGCTGGCGCGGCCTTGCCCGCACTTTTTCATGAAGGGTTGCAAAAAAGCCCGGCCTTGCGCCGGGCTTTTCGCATTATTTGCCGTCAGGCGGCTCAGGCCGACTTCTTCTTGTCGTCGTCCTCGTCGATTTCCTCGAAATCGGCGTCGACCACGTCCGAATCCTTGGCGGCGTCCGCTTTGGCGTCGGCCTCGGCCGCTTCCTTCTGCGAGGCTTCGTACATGGCCTGGCCGAGCTTCATCGAAGCTTCGGCGAGCGCCTGCGTCTTGGCCTCGATCTCGGCCGCGTCGTCGCCTTCGGTGGCGGCCTTCAGCGCCGCGATCGCATCGGCGATCGCCGTACGGTCGGCTTCCGAGACCTTATCGCCATATTCCTTCAGCGACTTCTCCGAGGAATGCACCAGCGCCTCGGCCTGGTTGCGGGCCTCGACCACGGCGCGCCGCTTCTTGTCGGCTTCGGCATTGGCCTCGGCGTCCTTGACCATCTTCTCGATGTCGGCGTCCGAAAGGCCGCCGGAAGCCTGGATGCGGATCTGGTGCTCCTTGCCGGTGCCCTTGTCCTTGGCCGAGACGTTGACGATGCCGTTGGCGTCGATGTCGAAGGTGACCTCGATCTGCGGCACGCCGCGCGGTGCCGGCGGGATGCCGACAAGGTCGAACTGGCCGAGCAGCTTGTTGTCTGCCGCCATCTCGCGCTCGCCCTGGAAGACGCGGATCGTCACCGCCGACTGACTGTCCTCGGCGGTCGAGAACACCTGGCTCTTCTTGGTCGGGATCGTGGTGTTGCGCTCGATCAGGCGGGTGAACACGCCGCCCAGCGTTTCGATGCCGAGCGACAGCGGCGTCACGTCGAGCAGGAGCACGTCCTTGACGTCGCCCTGCAGCACGCCGGCCTGGATGGCGGCGCCAAGCGCGACGACCTCATCCGGGTTGACGCCCTTGTGCGGGTCCTTGCCGAAGAACTGCTTCACGATCTCCTGGATCTTGGGCATGCGGGTCATGCCGCCGACCAGGACGACCTCGTCGATCTCGCCAGCCTTCAGGCCGGCATCCTTGAGCGCCGCCTTGCAGGGGTCGATCGTGCGCTGGACGAGATCCTCGACCAGGCTTTCGAACTTCGCCCTGGTCAGCTTCAGCGTCAGGTGCTTCGGCCCGGTGGCGTCGGCGGTGATGAAGGGCAGGTTGATCTCGGTCTGCGTCGTTGACGACAGCTCGATCTTGGCCTTCTCGGCCGCTTCCTTGAGACGCTGCAGGGCGAGCTTGTCGGCCTTCAGGTCGATGCCCTGCTCCTTCTTGAACTCGGCCGCCAGGTACTCGACCAGGCGCATGTCGAAATCCTCGCCGCCGAGGAAGGTGTCGCCATTGGTCGACTTCACCTCGAAGACGCCGTCGCCGATCTCGAGCACCGAAATGTCGAAGGTGCCGCCGCCAAGGTCATAGACGGCGATGGTCTTGCCGTCCTTCTTGTCGAGGCCGTAGGCAAGGGCCGCGGCCGTCGGCTCGTTGATGATGCGCAGCACTTCGAGGCCGGCGATCTTGCCGGCGTCCTTGGTCGCCTGGCGCTGGGCGTCGTTGAAATAGGCCGGAACGGTGATGACCGCCTTCTCGACCTTCTCGCCGAGATAGGCTTCCGCCGTTTCCTTCATCTTCTGCAGGATCATGGCCGAGATCTGGCTGGGCGACTGCTTCTTGCCGCCGGCCTCGACCCAGGCATCGCCATTGTCGCCCTTGACGATCTTGTAGGGGACAAGCTTCTTGTCCTTCTCCGTCACCGGATCGTCATAGCGGCGGCCGATCAGGCGCTTCACCGCGAAGATGGTGTTCTCAGGATTGGTGACCGCCTGGCGCTTGGCCGGCTGGCCGACGAGGCGTTCGCCGTCGCTCGAGATGGCGACGATCGAAGGGGTCGTGCGCGCGCCCTCCGCATTCTCGATAACCTTGGGCTCCTTGCCGTCCATGATGGCAATACAGGAGTTGGTGGTTCCGAGGTCGATACCGATTACTTTTGCCATTGTTCTAGTCTCTCCGCTAAGCAGGCTCTCAGGACCCTGATCAGGCGTTCCAACGAAAGCCCCTGTTCACAAGAAATCCCGTTCCGGCAACCGGCGTTCCGGCGCCGAACGGCTTGGCGCGTATATAAGAACAGGCTGCACGGGGCGCAAGCATTCTGCGCAAGGCGTCCACGATCCCGCCAGATGACGGGAAAAATGCCTAAATCGCGCATATCGCAGCCGATTTGCCGCCGGACACGGACGGACTTGCACAATCCGCCGCGGGCAAAAACGTCGCAGCCGCCACAATCAGAGCCCGAACGCCTGCTGGGAAAGCGCCCGCAGCTTCGGGAAAATCGCCGTTCCGCCGGCGATCACCAGCGTTCCCTGGCTGATGACGGTTTTCGGATCGGGCTTCAGCACCGTGCCTCCGGCTTCCTCGACAAGCAGCATGCCGGCCAGGCAATCCCAGGCGTTCATGTGTTCCTCGATATAGCCGAGCAGCCGGCCGGACGCGGCATAAGCCAGCATCAGCGCGCCCGACGCGTTGCGGTAGAAGACGCCGCCTTCAGCCATGATCTGGCGGATGAGCACGGCGACATGCCCGGTATCGGCCCGGTTGGACAGGCCGGTTCCCACCGATCCTTCGGTGAGGCTCGCGGCATCGCTCGCCTTGATCGGCCGGCCGTTGACGAAGGCGCCGCCATCACGATGGCAGTGGAAGGTCTCGCCGGTCGAGGGCTCGTGGATCACGCCGACGACGGTCCCGCCCTCGCGGGCGCAGGCGATCACCACGCACCAGGCCGGAATCCCGCGCACGAAATTGGCGGTGCCGTCGATCGGGTCGATCACCCAGACAAAGCCGGTCGTTCCGACGACCGGCGCATGTTCCTCGCCGACGATGCCGTCCCGCGGATAGGCGTCGGCAATGGCGGCGCGGATGAACAGCTCGACTTCGCGGTCGCCGTCCGAGACCAGGTCCTGATGGCCCTTGCTCTCGACGGTCAGGTTTTCGAGGTCGCGGAAATATTTCAGGCCGAGCTCGCCGGCGCGGCGCGCAAGGTCGATGGCAAAGCGCGTTCGCGCGTCGAGGTCGTTGGTCACAGGCGTGCTCGCTGCCGGGAAAGCGTGGTCCGCCCATAGCAAAAGCCGCTGCCCTGCAAAAGCGGCAAAACCAGTGAATGGCCTCAGGCCGCCCGCGACAGCGACTTGTGGACGTAGGCAAGGATCTCGAACGAGCGCACCC
>NZ_RZOI01000241.1:0-7721 GCF_004022645.1 Mesorhizobium sp. M4A.F.Ca.ET.020.02.1.1
ATGATGGAGGGAGTGACACATGTCGTTCACTGCGCGGCGTTGAACAACGACCGCGGCGCCAGCGAGCCGGATTATCTGGCCGCGAACGGAGCGCTGACCGGCCTGCTCGCGCGTGCCGCGGCGGCGCTAGCAAGCGGACGCTTCCTCTATCTGTCGTCGATCCGGGCGGTCGTCGGCCCGGACTTCAGCGGCACGATCGACGAGGCAACGGTTCCTGCTCCGCAAGACGCCTATGGCCGCTCGAAGCGCGACGGCGAGATCAGGACGCTCGACGCCTACCGATCGGCGGGCCGTTCCGACGCCGCCGTGCTGCGCCTGCCGCCTGTTCATGGCGAGGGCATGAAGGGAAACCTGGCAACGCTGATGCGGCTTGCCGATAGCGCCTTGCCGCTGCCGACAGCGGCCCTGACCGGGACCCGCTCGCTGATTTCGACCGGCGCCGTGGCCGGCGCGGTGCTGCGGCTGTTGACCAAACCGAAGCCGCTGCGGCCCATTTATATAGCCGGCGACCGCCCGCCCGCCGCGATCTCCGAGATCGTCACCGCCTTCCGGCGCGGTTTCGGACGGCCGCCGCGCCTGGTTGCCGTGCCCGCCGCTCCGATGCGGCTGGCGGCAAGGCTGTTCGGCAAGGCCAAGGAATGGGAAGCCCTGGCGGCAACGCAGATTTGCGATCCGTCGCTGCTTTTTGCGGAGGGCTGGGCGCCGGAAACCGATACGCTGGAGCAGCTCACCGAACTGGCGCGGCGAAGCCGCTCGGGCGACGCTCAAGCGCGATAGATGGTTCCCAGCAATATCCTGAGATCGAGGCCGAGCGAGGCAGTCCGCAGGTAGGCGGCATCGGTCTCGGCGCAAAGCACGGGGGTCGACATGTCGATACCCCGGATCTGCGCGAGGCCGGTCATGCCGGGAAGCGCCGAGAGCACGCCCAGGTCCCGGCGGCGCTCGACCAGTTCCGTCTGCGTGGGCAGGCATGGGCGCGGGCCGACAAGGCTCATTTCGCCTTTCAGCACGTTCCAAAGCTGAGGCAACTCGTCGATCTTGGCCCGGCGCAACGCCTTGCCGACGGCGGTAACGGATTGCGGCGGCGCCTCATGCGTGGGCAAGGACGGCGTTCCTCGGTACATGGTCCGCAGCTTGTGGCAGCGAAATGGCACACCGCCCTGCCCGACCCGGGTCTGGGAAAAGAGCGCCGGCCCAGGCGACGATGCCTTGATGGCCAGCATTGCAACAAGCAGCACGGGCGACGACGCCACCAGCATCGAGGCAGCCACCACAAGATCGAAGGTTCGCTTCGGCCCTTTCAGGGTCATCCAATGCTGCTCCGCGGTCGATGGTCCCAAATCCGGCGCAGCCGAATGCCATGGCCAATGCGCGAGGATCGCCGGGCTTGGCTTCAATAGCCAATCATCGACGCGCCGGACAGGTCTAACCTGCCCGTCCAACTGATTTCGGGCCGGTTTCCCGCGGTGCCTCAACCGGCGGCTTTTCAGCCTCATGCAGTCCCGCCAACACGGCAAGAGCGGCCGCCTTGTCCTGGTCACGTATTGCCGCCTGCAATGCCGTCAGGGCGACCTGAATTCTCGGCCATGACACCACTTCGGCGCGCAGGCCAAAAATCTTGGCGATATCGAGCGCGACGACCTCTTCATTCTCGCCCTGCAGCGTCTCGTGCAGCTTTTCGCCCGGCCTGATGCCGGTGAAGCGGATCGCGATGTCGGTGTAGGGGTTCTTGCCGGCCATGCGGATCATGGTTTCGGCGACTTCGAGGATCGGCACCGGCTTGCCCATGTCCAACATATAGATGGCGTAGTCGTCCTTGCCCTCCCGCTGCTCGGCATCCGCGGCCGACATGATGACGAGATCGACGGCCTCTGCCACGGTCATGAAATAGCGGGTCATGCGCCGGTCGGTGATGGTGACGGGGCCGCCGGCTTCGATCTGCGCCTGGAAGATGGTCGCCACCGAACCGTTGGAGCCGAACACATTGCCGAAGCGCACGGCGATGAATTTGGTACCGGCGCGGCGTCCGCCCTGCCCGACAGCCTGCGTTTCGTGGAGTGAGCTCACGATCTGCTCGGCCGCTCTCTTGGTGATGCCGAGCACCGAGGTCGGGTCCACCGCCTTGTCGCTCGAGATCAAAAGGAACTGCGGGACCCCGCATTTGGCGGCAACCTCGGCGCAGGCGAGCGTGCCGAAAATATTGGTCTGGATCGCGGATTCCCAGTTCTCCTCAAGCAGGGGCACGTGCTTCAGCGCCGCTGCATGGAAGATGATGGACGGCATGAATTCGCTGACGACGCGCGTCATCTGGCGCCGGTCGGTGACGTCGACGATGCGGCTCTTCAGTCGATCGTGGTCCTTTTCGCCGATGGACTGGTCGAGTTGGAAGATGCCGAATTCCGAAATGTCGGCGACCAGAACGGCCTCCGCGCCGAGTTCCAGCGAGCGCTTGACCAGGATGCGGCCGATGGAGCCGGCGCCCCCGGTGACGAGCACGCGTTTGCCGCTGACGAAGGCGCCGATGCGTTCGATGTCGGGCGGCACGGTCGAGCGACGCAGGATGGTTTCCATCTCGACGGCGTCGAGCACAAGCTTGCCGCCTTGCCCAAGTTCCGAGAAGCCCGAGAATTGGACGACGGCGATGCCGCTGTGGCGGGCGACGCGAACAAGCTCCGAATACTCCTCGATCTCGCGTTCGGCGCCATTGCCAAAGATAAGCAGGTCGATATTTTCCGTGCCCCTGGCGTATTCCTCGAGCACTTCGACCAGCCGCGGGCGGGCGGCCACTACCGGAACGCCCTGGATCTGCGTGCCCAGTGACGCTCCACCCTCGATCGCCATGATGCCGGCGATGGCATATTCGGTAGGCTGCGCGGTGCGCGTGAAACGGATGATCACGTCGACCTCGCTCAACCTGCCGATGAACAGCGCCTGCTTGATCCGCGCGTCCCCTCCGTCATTCCTGCGACCGAGGATGCGCCAACTCGCGCCGTCGCGCAGGAACCGGTAGTAGAGCCTGGGCGCGGAAATGATGGTGAAGGAGACGAGGAAAAAGACGATGAACTGACGCTCGTTGAGGCCGGTGACGGGCTGGAAGGAGCGGAAGGCGAGCGAGGACAAATAGAGGACTACCGTCAGGATTCCGCAGCCCTTGAGGATGTTGAAGAAATCGGGTGTCGAGGCGAATCGCCAAACGGTGTTGTAAAGGCCGCAGTATCTGAACAGCAGATGGGCAATCAGCACGATGACCGCCCAGCAGGCCAGCCCGCCATAGGAGAACGCGTCGAACGACAGCTTCGACTGTGACAAAACCAGGCTGAGCGCCACCGCGATCAGGACCATGATGATGTCCTGAAGCATGATGATAGCACGCCGCATCTTCGGCCGAAGTCCGGACACAGCTTCTACATAGGATGTCATTGGGTAGTACTGAACTCCAGGCACGAAGACATGGCCACTAGACTGGCGCCGGACAGATCATCATCCTGCGCCGATCCAGAGCGCCATTCCCCAGCCCCTTCACCCCGTTATCGCATAGCGTGGAGTTGAGATCATCGCCATATATTTTTTTGGAAGCACGCAGGATTGAATGCCTGCATACTTCCCGTCGGCGACTTGATCTGCTTGCGCGGACTCCGCCGGACTGGACAGTTGGGGGCGCAACATTAGAGTTCGCTACCGCAGGCCCGGGCCGGCGACGGATCCACCGGCATCGCCTTTTCCCTGTCCCAGCAAACGAGACACCACCCTTTGTGCGGACAGCCGCCAGTCCGGCGCCTGCCAGGCGAAGGTGCTCCCGAACCTCGCCGTTGACAGGCGCGAATTTTGGGGGCGTCGAGCCTTGGTCGGATAGTCGCCGGTGGCGATGTCGCGCACTCGCGCGTGCGGCCCGCCGTGCGCGCGGCTCATCTCCAGGATCTGGCGGGCAAAACCGCTCCAGTTGGCCTCGCCGGCTCCCGTCAGATGGTAAATGCCAAAGTCATCAAAATCCCTGTCGCGATCGAGCCTTGCCGCCGCGTGCAGGATAGCGGCGGCGATATCGAACGCAGAGGTGGGGTTTCCCCACTGATCGGCCACCACCGCGATCTCGTCTCGATCGCGGGCCAACCTCAGCATGGTCTCGACGAAGTTCCTGCCGAAAGGGCTATAGAGCCACGCCGTGCGCAGGATCAGATGACGCGGATTGGCCGCCGCCACCGCCTGTTCGCCGGCAAGCTTCGAAGCGCCATAGGCATTGAGCGGCGCGGTGGCGTCGGTTTCGACATAGGCGCCGTCCTTGGTGCCGTCGAAGACGTAGTCGGTCGAAAGATGGATGATGGGAACGCCAAGCCGCGCCGCCGCCCCGGCGACGGCACCGGCCCCGGTGGCGTTCACCGCAAAGGCCATTTCCTTCTCGTCCTCGGCCTGGTCGACAGCGGTGTAGGCGGCGGCGGAGACGACGACATCGGGCCTCGATGCCGCCAGCGCATCAAACACCGTGTCGGGCTGCGCCAGGTCGAGTCGCGGCCGGCCTACGGCAACGACCTCCACGCCCTCCAGCCCGCGCCCGGCTTCAAGCAGGCTGGCAACGACCTGGCCTTCGCGCCCGGTCACGACAAGCCTCACGCCGCGCCCTTCCTGTTCTCGGCCTGGCCCAGCCGCTCGCCGGCATAGCGTTGGTCGCGGATCGGCCCCCACCACCATCTGTTGTCGAGGAACCAGTCGACGGTCCTTGCCAGGCCGCTGTCGAAGTCCTCCGTCGGCGACCAGCCGAGGTCGCGGCCGATCTTGGAGGCATCGATCGCGTAGCGGCGGTCATGACCCGGACGATCGGTGACGAAAGTGATCAGGTCGCGATAGCTGCCGCCGGCGGCGCGTGGCCGTCGACGGTCAAGAAGATCGCAGATCGTCTCGACGACACCGAGATTGCTGCGTTCCGAATTGCCGCCGACATTGTAGCTTTCGCCCGTCCGCCCCTTCGTGGCGACAAGCTCCAGCGCCTTGGCATGGTCCTCGACATAGAGCCAGTCGCGCACATTGGCGCCGGCGCCATAGACCGGCAGCGGCTTCTCGTCGAGCGCGTTGAGGATGACCAGGGGAATGAGTTTTTCGGGGAAATGATAGGGCCCGTAATTATTCGAGCAGTTGGAAAGGACCACCGGCAGGCCATAGGTCTCGTGCCAGGCCCGCACCAAATGATCGGAGGCGGCCTTCGAGGCGGAATATGGCGACGATGGCGCATAGGGCGTCTCCTCGACAAACATGCCACCGTCGAAGGGGAGATCGCCGAACACCTCGTCGGTCGAGACCTGATGGAAGCGGAAGCGGCGCTTGCGCCCTTGCGGCAGGTCACGCCAGTATTCCAGGGCCGCATTCAGCATGCGGTACGTGCCGACGATGTTGGTCTCGATGAAAGCGCCGGGCCCCTCGATCGAGCGATCGACATGGCTCTCGGCAGCGAGGTTCATGACGATGTCGATGGCGTCGCGGTGCAAAATCTCCAGCACCGCCCTCTCGTCGCAAATATCGGCGTGGGCGAATTTGTAATTGCGCGCGTTCTCGATCGCGCGCAGCGACGCCAGATTTCCGGCATAGGTGAGCTTGTCGAGATTGGTCACGCGGTAGGCCGGATTGGCGCATAGGTGCCTGCACACGGCCGAGCCGATGAAGCCGGCACCGCCGGTCACCAGGAAATTCATTCCGCTCCCCTCCTCACGCAAACACCTCCGCGGCGGCAAGCACCGGCGCATCGAGGTCCTTGTCCGAAAGCTGGAACCCACCCGCCATTGCCGGCCATTCGATGCCGACGGCGGGGTCGTCGAAACGGATCGACCGTTGATGGGCAGGCGAATAGATATCGGTCACCTTATACAGAACCTCGGTATCCGGCACGAGCGTGACGAATCCATGCGCGAAGCCTTTCGGCACCAGGACCTGATTGCCTTTCTCGGCCGACAGGTCGACGGCGACCCATCTGCCAAAGCTCTTCGAGCCGCGGCGAATGTCGACGGTGACGTCGAGGATCCTGCCTCTGACGACGCGCACCAGCTTCTCCTGAGCATGCGGCGGCAACTGATAGTGAAGCCCCCGCACCACACCGGCGGCGGCGGAATAGGAGCGGTTGTCCTGCACGAAACGGAGATCGATGCCGGCCTCGGCGAAGCGCTGGGCGTTCCAGTCCTCGACGAAATAGCCGCGAGCGTCGTGAAAACGCTTCGGGACGATCTCCACCAGGCCGTCGAGGCCGAGTTGGATGATCTCCAGCACCCTAGTTCTCCGACAACTCGCTGACGCGCCTGCGCAAATACGCGGCGTATTCGTTCTGGCCAAGGCGAGCGGCGCGTTCAAGTACCTTGTCGGCCGTCAGCCAGCCCTGCTCGAAGGCAATCTCCTCCGGGCAAGCCACCTTGATGCCCTGGCGGTGCTCGATGGTGCGCACGAAGGATGCTGCCTCGTGCAGGCTGTCGTGCGTGCCGGTATCGAGCCAGGCATAGCCGCGACCAAGCTGATGCACCTGCAACTGCCCGCGTTCGAGATAGATATTGTTGACTGCCGTGATCTCGAGTTCGCCGCGCTTCGACGGACGGATGCTCGACGCGATGTCGACGACATCGTTGTCGTAGAAATAGAGGCCGGTAATGGCCCAGTTGGACTTGGGTCTATGTGGCTTTTCCTCGATCGTCAAAGCCCTGCCGCCGGTCTTGTCGAATGAGACCACGCCATAGCGCTCCGGATCCTCGACACGGTAGGCGAACACCGAGGCGCCACGTTCGCGCTTCGCCGCCATGCGGCAGAGCTGCGAAAGGCCTTCCCCGAAGTACAGGTTGTCGCCAAGGATCATCGACACATTGTCCTTGCCGATGAAGTCGCGACCGATGATGAAGGCTTCGGCAAGGCCGTTGGGGTGGGGCTGCGGAGCAAAGGAAACGTCGAGCCCGAACTCCGAGCCATCGCCCAGCAACTGCTGGAATGCCGGCAAGTCGCGGGGGGTTGAGATGATAAGGACCTGGCGGATTCCGGCAAGCATCAGCACGCTCAGCGGGTAGTAGATCATCGGCTTGTTGTATATCGGGAGTATCTGCTTGGACACGGCCAGCGTCAGCGGATAGAGACGGACCCCGTTGCCTCCCGCAAGGATAATTCCCTTCAACAGATCCTCCTGGCCACGCCGAACCCCCTTCAGCACCACCCTGCTAAGGTTTCGCACGATGGCTTGTCAATCTCGATGCCCGTCGGCGCCCCGACCGGCCAGGCCTGCGGCCACCCGGCCGCACGCCCGACGACAATCAGACCAGCGGCGCGAGGTTTGTCGGTTGGCAAATCGCGATCCGGTGCTAAACAGCAACGGACCGGCCGCGAAAACGGAAATCCCATGGCCAGACTTCTTGTCACCGGCGGCGCCGGCTTTCTCGGATCGCATCTGTGCGGCAGGCTTGTCGAGCTTGGACATCAAGTGGTCTGCGCCGACAACTTCAGCACCGGATCGAGGGACAATATCCGTCAGCTTCTGACAGTTCCGGCATTCGAGCTGATCGAACATGACGTGACGCTGCCGCTCGACCTGGACGTCGACGGCATCTACCATCTTGCTTCACCGGCAGCGCCCATCCACTACCAGAACGACCCGATCCGGACGACGAGGACCAACGTACTCGGCGCCATCAATATGCTCGATCTCGCCAGATCTCGAGGCGCAAGGATCCTGCAGGCCTCCACTTCGGAGATCTATGGCGACCCGGAAG
>NZ_RZOI01000242.1:0-7713 GCF_004022645.1 Mesorhizobium sp. M4A.F.Ca.ET.020.02.1.1
GCTCTTCGCCCAGCGTGGGCAGCATCACCGCCATGATCTCGTCATAGCGCTCGGCGGCGCGCAGCAGCACCTCGTCGAAGCGGCCTGACTTGTAGTACTGCGTCGCGCTGGCGAACTCGTAGTCGAAGCCGAACGTGTCGAGGAAGCGGCACAGCATTGCGTTGTTGTGGTCGGCGAAGCTGGCATAGTCGCCCCCGAACGGGTTGGGCACCGACGTAAGCGGCATGTGCAGGTACGGCCCCAGCGCGTCGCGATCCGGCACGTTGTCGGGGATCTTGCGCATGCCGTCCATGTCGTCGGAGAAGCAGAGCAGCTTGGTCTTGACCTTGTCTTCGGTCAGCACCCGGAAGGCATGCCGCACCATGGTCGTGCGCGCCACTTCGCCGAACGTGCCGATATGCGGCAGGCCGGACGGGCCGTAGCCGGTTTCGAACAGCACCGTCTCGGGAAAGTCGGCGTCCTTGTAGCGCGCGATGATCTTTTTGGCTTCCTCGAACGGCCAGGCCTTGCTTTCGGCAGCCGCCGCCAGCATCTCGGGATTAAGATCGATGGTGTTTGATCCCGTCATATCACTGCTTCCACGTCATGTGCCGGCCTTCGCGACAAGTAGGTTTTCAACCGGTCTCTAGGCGTCACTAGCCGGAGCGTCAACGATTTGCGGTGGTTTTCCTTGCGGCGCCCACGTGGCGACCCTACCTTCGGGCCTATCATCATGGAGTCTTGAATGCCTTTGACGCCACACGAAGCCCTGATCTACCTCATGGTCATCACTTCGGCTTCCGACCGCGACATGACCGATGTCGAGCTTGCACGCATCGGCGACGTCGTCCGTTCATGGCCGGTGTTTGTGGATTTCAACCAGGACAGGCTGGTGGCGGTTGCCCAGGCCTGCCAGAAGGCTTTGCACGACGAGGACGGGCTGGAAGGCGTGCTCGAACTCGTTGCAGGGGCGCTGCCGGAGCGGCTGCGCGACACCGCCTATGCCGCCGCTTTCGAGGTCGCCGCCGTTGATCTCGAAATGCGCATGGAGGAGGTGCGAGTGCTGCAGCTCATCCGCCTCAAGCTCGATCTCGACACGCTGACTGTCGCGGCTATCGCCCGCGCGGCCAAGGCGCGCCTGCGCACACTCACCTAGGCTTTGTTGATATTCAGGTGAGGCCGGCCTGCAAATGGCGGTTTCCTGCGCTTCCGGTGCTCACGTACTTTTAGTCCGCTCCGATTCTCGGAACCCACCACTTCGGCTCGTCCTGACCTGAATCTCAGCAAACCCTGGCCGTGCTGCAGTCCTCAGAAGAAGCTGACCGGAAAATAGCGCAGATAGAATTCGGCGAAGGTGCCCTTCACCGAAATCTCCTGCAGTGCATAGTCCATGGCCGCCGCCAGCGCCGGATCGCCGGCCCTCGTGGCGATCGCCATGCCCGAGCCCAGATATTCGGGCGCCAGGTACGGCCCGCCGGCGAAGCGGCAGCAGCCGGCCGCGTCGGTGCCGCCTAGCCAAAAGGCAAAGCGCATGCCGTCGCCGAAGGCGGCATCGATCTTGCCGGCCTTGAGGTCCCCGTAGAGCGTTTCCGGCGTGTCGAAGGGGACGACCTGGACGGTGCCGAAATAGTCGCGCAGCATCTTTTCATGCGCCGAGCCGGCAACGACGCCGACGCGCTTGCTGCGTAGCTTGTCGAGGATCGGTTCGGTAAAGGCCTTCGCCTTCGGCATGATGAAGCGCGCCGGAAACTGCAGGTACGATCGCGAGAAGGCGTATTTGGACCGCGTTTCAGCTGTCGCGGCGATGCCGGCGATGATCGCCTCGCCTTCGCCCTTCTGCAGCGCCTCGTCGAGCTCGCCCCAGGGCAGCGCCTGGATCTGGCACTTCTCGGCGATGCCGAGCTCGGCGCAGATCGCCCGTGCCAGGTCGACATGGAAACCGGACAGCCTGCCGCCGCCATCCAGGAAGTTGAACGGCGGGAAATCGGTGGTGGTGAGGAATCTGAGGCGCGGCAGCGCCGAGAGGTCCGGCTTCGGCAGCCGCTCCTTGGCGTCCCAGAGCACCGGCACCTGCGGCTCGGCGGCAAATGTCATGCCGGCAAAAGACTGCGCCGCCACCAGCATCGACAGGGCGATAACTATCCGCCGCAATGTCACAAGAAGACTCCGCCCAGTCATGTCTTTGGGCTTTTCGTACGAAAATCACGCCGGCACAATGGTTTTTGATTTCAACCTGTGAATTTAAGCGTATGGTTTAGGGAGTTTGCAAATAGCTCCGCGGTGCCGGCTGAAAGGGGGGCAATCGGCCGGTCACGAAAGCGGAGCAGCTTTGCAATCCGGGGTTGATGGCGAAGCGCGGGTCAGGCATCTACCATCGATCTCTGATGCGGAAGGCAACATGGGGTAGATGTTGCGATGGGTCATTTTGATCGCACACTGGAATACATCGATCAGCTGCAGCACGCCAACACGGCGGCCGCGGTTTGTGAAAGGCTGCTTGGCGTCACGTCGAACTTCGGCCTGACGGCGTTGATGGCTGGAACGGTTCCGCATCCGGGCACACCGCGCGGCCAGCAGAAGGACCACGTCCTGCTCTGCGACTGGCCGGGCGAGTGGCTGGAGCGCTATGTGGCGCGCAACTACGTCGATCACGATCCCGTCGTCAGTCACATGAAGCAGCTTCAGGCGCCGTTCCAGTGGCGGGAGGCTTCGGAAGGCATCCGCATCGACAAGAGCAGCGGCGAGGTGATGGGCGACGCCAGGGAGTTCAAGCTGCGCGACGGCCTGGCTTTTCCGCTGATCACGCTCGACGGCCAGATCGTCATGGTGTCGCTGGGCGGCGAGGCTGTTGAATTGTCCGAGTCGGAGTTCGGAATCGTGTCGCTGGTGGCGACCTATGCGATCGGCCGCGCCATGCAAATTCACACCATGGCCGCCAAGACCATCGATCATATTGAATTGACTCCGCGCGAACGCGAATGCCTGCAATGGGCCGCCGTCGGCAAGTCCGAATGGGAAATATCTCAAATTCTAGGCATCTCAGAACACACTTCCGAGAAACACCTTCTTAACGCCAAAAGCAAACTCGGTGCCGTCAACAGGGTGCAAGCCGTCGCGGAAGCGATTAGGCGCGGCTATATTAGCTAGGTCGGCCGTGCCGGCCTAGAAATTCTTGCCTACGCGATCGCGTAATTTTTTCGGGAATGCCCGGCCGTATCTTCCTTTTTGGACACAGGAGACGGCTAATGCTTTTTTCCCTAACAACCCAGGAATTGATGGAGCGCCCCGACCTTTGGGAAGCCGTCCACCGGTTGCGCTACAAGATCTTCGTCGAGGAGATGGGCTGGACCGATCTCGAACGCCCGGACGGCCTCGAGATCGACCAGTTCGACCATGACGAGGCGGTGCACCAGCTCGTCATCCGCAACGGCGAGCTTGCCGGCTATCAGCGGATGTTGCCGACGACCCGGGCCCATCTCCTGACCGAGGTGCTGCAGGATCTCTATGAAGGCACGCCGCCCTCGGGGCCTCGCATCTGGGAGCTGACGCGCTATGCCGTGGCGCCGGGCTTCCGCGATGGCAAGCGCGGCGTGTCGACGGTCGGCACCGAGCTGATCGCCGGCTTCGTCGAATGGGGACTCAAGCGCAACGTCAACCAGGTCATCATCGAGTTTGAGCCGATGTGGGTCCTGCGCGCGCTGCAACTGCATTTCCTGGCGACCCCGCTTGGCTACCAGCGTACCTACGGCAATCAACAGGTCGTGGCCACGCTGCTCACCTTCACCGAACACACATTGGACGTGGTGCGCGCGCGCCGCAATCATTTCGCCCCTGTGCTGGCCAGGGGCTATCCCGACAGGCTCGGCCTGCGGCAGGCATCGTGATTGGAGTTTGTTATGAGTATCCACCCGCAACCAGAATTACGCGGCCACACGCTGGTCGTCACTGTCTCCTCGCATGATGGCCGGCCGGTCCTGGACAGGCGCGCCTATGCCAGCCTGGCCAGGACCTTCCACGAAGCCGCCGTCAACGATGACGTGCGCGTCGTCGTGCTGCGCGGCCTGGCAGGCTGCTTCTGCCTTGGCGGCGATTTCTCCGAGTTCCTCGACGCCACCAAGCATCGAGAGCTGATCGCCGCCGTCACCGACATGTTCCGCACGCTGGCCACCTTTCCGAAACCGGTGCTCGCCTGCGTCGACGGCGATGCCGTCGGTGTCGGCTGCACCATCCTGTTCCACTGCGACATGGTCATCGCCTCGAGCGCAAGCACGTTCCGGGTGCCGTTTGTCGATTTCGGCCTGGTGCCGGACGCGGCAACCAGCATCCTGGCGCCGCAGAAGCTCGGCTATGCCGGGGCCTTCCGCTTCTTCTGCCTGGGCGACACCCTTCATGCCGAGGACGCCAAGGCGCTCGGGCTGGTCGGCGAGATCGTCGCCGACGGCAGCGCCGAGGACGCGGCCCTTCTCAGGGCAAGGCAGCTTGCCAAGAAGCCGGTCGCAGCCCTCCTGCAGACGCGCGGCCTGCTCAAGGGCGACACCAACGCGCTCTGCGACCGCATCGACCAGGAGATATCGCTGTTCCAGCAGGCGCTGCAGGACGACACCACCCTGAAGCGGCTGCAGCGCATCGCCCGGCTGGCGGCCTAGAGCATGATGCCGAAAAGTGTGACGCGGTTTTCGGACGACATCATGCTCTATCTCTTTGATTTAGAGCCGGATTCAGATTTCAGGTCGATTCGACCTGAAATCATCCGGCTCTAGGACCGCCAGCCCCGTATCGTCGGCGAAATGGGACCTACTTCTCCAGGAATGATGGCCCTTCGCCGATGATCTTCTTGTCTTCCTTGCCGACGATTTCGAGGTCGCGCCCGTCATAGGGCAGCGACGACAGGATGCGCCTGATCACAGCCAGCCGCGCCCGTCGCTTGTCGTTGGCCCGCACGACGATCCAGGGCGCGAACTCCTTGTGCGTGCGTTCGACCATGAGGTCGCGCGCCTTCGTGTAGTCGTCCCATTTGTTGATGCCTGCGACGTCGATCGGCGAGAACTTCCAGTTCTTCAGCGGGCTCCAGCGGCGGTCGTGGAAACGTTCGAGCTGGGTTTCACGGCCGATGTTCAGCCAGAATTTGAAGAAGTGGATGCCTTCGTTGCAGATCATCCGCTCGAAATGCGGCGTCTCGTCGAGGAATTTCTCGTGCTGCTCGGGCGTGCAGAAGCCCATCACCGGCTCGACCCCGCCGCGGTTGTACCAAGAACGGTCGAAGGTCACGAATTCACCCGATGTCGGGAAATGGGCGACATAGCGCTGGTAATACCACTGTCCGAGCTCGGTCGGCGTCGGCTTTGTCAGCGCCACATTGCGCGCGGTGCGCGGGTTCATGTACTGGCGCAGCACGAAGATCGTGCCGCCCTTGCCGGCGGCGTCACGGCCCTCGAACAGCGCCATCACCCGCTTGCCGGTCGCCTGCAGCCAGGCCTGCGCCTTGACCAGCTCGATCTGCAACTGCTCGAGCGTCGCGTCATATTCCTCGCTCTTCATCTTCTTGTCGTAGGGATAGCCGCCGGCGGTCAGCTTGTTGTCCTCGATCCAGTCGGGAAGCACCGGATTCTCGATGTCGAACTCCCGCTCCTTGCCGTCGACCGTGATTTTCAGCGGACCCTGTGCCGGTGCCGGGGCGGGACTTGCCTTGGCTTTTTTCATCGAGACGAACCTTTCCAGCTTGCGGACTCATGCTATTGGGAGCCTCAACGGCGCCGCGCCCCGGTTTGGATGCGCAAATGACGCTGTAGCACTCCAGGCCGGTCCAGCGGAAGTTTTCGCGACCGGCGACGGGGAAGAGGCATGGGGCGCGAGCGCGCGAATGGCTGAGCTGAACGCGGAGCAGAAGGGCACGGCGCAACCGGTGGCCGTCCGGCTGTGGGGGAGTCGCTGGCTGCTTGCCGCCGGCATCGTCGCGGTTTTCGCCGTCTATGGCCTTGCCGGCATTTCGGCCTATGTGCTCGTGGCGGCGACTGCCCTGCTGGTGGCGGCGGCGCTGTTGCCGTCGGGCGCCCCGCGCCGGTCAACTGAGGACGCAGCGGCAATAGAAGCAGGCGGCTTGCAGCGGCTTTCTGGCGAATACCTTGCGGCCGCTGTCGCCGATCCGCTGATCATCTTCGACCGCACCGCCACTATCGTCCACGCCAACGCCGCCGCTTTCGCCGCCTTTGGCGGCCTTGCGCCGGGCATGTCGCTGTCGCTGAAATTCCGCGCCCCCGAAATGCAGGCCTTGCTGGACAGCGTCCTGTCGGGGACCGTCGCATCCGACATGGTCGACTACACCGAGAAGCTGCCGGTCGAACGGGCCTATCGTGTCAGCGCATCCTCTGTCGGCCATGCCACCGACCTCTATGTGCTGGTGTTCAAGGACCAGAGCGAGGCGCGCCGGATCGACAGGATGCGCGCCGATTTCATCGCCAATGCCAGCCATGAGTTGCGCACGCCGCTTGCCTCGATCTCGGGCTTCATCGAGACGCTGCGCGGGCCGGCCCGCGGCGATCCGGCGGCGCGCGACCAGTTCCTGCAGATCATGCAGAACCAGACCGGCCGCATGGCCCGCCTGATCGACGATCTCCTGTCGCTGTCGCGGCTGGAGATGAAGCCCTACCTGAAGCCGGGAACCGAGGTCGATCTTCGCCAGACCATCGACAGCGTCATCGACTCGCTGGCGCCTCTTGCGCGTGAGAACAGCGTCGTCATCGAGCGCGACTTCGTCGACGGGCCGCTAGACGTGCCGGGCGACCGTGACGAGCTTTTCCAGGTCTTCGAGAACCTCCTGGAAAACGCCTGCAAGTACGGCCAGTCGGGCGGGCGTGTCACGGTGTCGATCGCCCGCGACGGGACCGGCCCCGAGCCGGGCATCGACGTCACCATCAGGGACTACGGCCCGGGCATCCCCGAAGAACACATTCCGCGCATCACCGAGCGCTTCTACCGCGTCGACGTCGAAAGCAGCCGCACCCAGAAGGGCACCGGCCTTGGCCTGTCGATCGTCAAGCACATACTGACGCGCCACAATGCCAGGCTGTCGATCAAGTCGGAAGTCGGCAAAGGCGCGGCGTTCTCGGTCCATTTGCCAGCGCGCTGAGTCAGTACTATTTGCTAACTGGCTGTTTCTTCTTTCTGTCATCCGGCTGGCGTATCAGCGGGAGATTGAGGAAGCGACTCGGTCAAAAAGACCCCGGGAAGGCATTCGTTCATGCAGTCCGTGCATATCATCAGTGCCTATGACGAAGAGCTGAAATACCTGTCGAAGCGCATCGCTGCGATGGGCGGCCATGCCGAGCGCATGGTCGAGCAGGCGATCACCGCCTTGGTCAATGCCGATCCCGGCCTCGCCCAGAAGGTCATCCGGGACGATCAGGCCCTCGACGAAGGGCAGCGCGAGATCGACGACAAGGCGATCGTCATCATCGCCAGACGCCAGCCAATGGCGACGGACCTGCGCGAGATCGTCGGCGCGATCCGCATCTCCGCCGACATCGAGCGCGTCGGCGACCTCGGCAAGAACGTCGCCAAGCGGGTGGCGGCCGTCATCGACGGACGCCAGCCGACCAGCCTGTACCGGGGCCTCGAGGCCCTGGCCGACCTGGCGCTGACGCAGCTGAAGGAAGTGCTCGACGTCTACGCCTCGCGCTCGGTGGAAAAGATCGGCTTCGTGCGCGATCGCGACGACCAGATCGACGCCATGTATAC
>NZ_RZOI01000243.1:0-7694 GCF_004022645.1 Mesorhizobium sp. M4A.F.Ca.ET.020.02.1.1
GTCAACCACTGGCTGCCTTACCAAAGCCTTGCCTGCCGCATCCGCGCTCGTTCCGCCTTCTACCAGGCGAGCGGCGCCTTCGGCTTCCGCGACCAGCTGCAGGATACGCTGGCCTTGCTGGCGCATGATCCGAAGCTGGCGCGCGACCAGATCCTCAACGCGGCGCGCCGGCAGTTCCCGGAGGGCGACGTGCAGCACTGGTGGCTGCCGCGCACCGACGCCGGCGTGCGCACCATGATCTCGGACGACGTCGTCTGGCTGGCCCATGCAACGGCCCGCTATATCGACGTGACCGGCGACGCGGCGATCCTCAAGGAGCAGCTTCCCTTCATCGACGGCCAGCCGCTCGGCGAGGGCGAGCACGATGCCTTCTTCACGCCGGAGGTCTCCAAGACCACCGCCTCGCTTTACGATCACTGCGCGCGGGCGCTGGATCTCGCCATCAAGCGCAGCAGCCCCGCCGGCCTGCCGCTGATCCTCGGCGGCGACTGGAACGATGGCATGAACCGCGTCGGCGAGGGCGGCAAGGGCGAGAGCGTGTGGCTGGGCTGGTTCCTGCTAAAGACGCTGGGCGACTTTGCCCCGGTGGCCAAGGCGCAAGGCGACGCCAAGCGGGCGCAGGCCTGGAACAAGCATGCCGACGTGCTGAAGCGGGCGCTGGAGGCCACCGCGTGGGACGGGCAGTGGTACCGGCGCGGCAGCTTCGACGACGGCACGCCGCTCGGCTCGCATGACGCCAAGGAATGCAAGATAGACTCCATCGCCCAGTCGTGGAGCGTACTTTCGGGCGAGGGCGATCCGGTGCGTTCGACCACGGCCATGCACCAGGCGACCAAGATGCTGGTCGACGACGAGCTCAAGATCGTCAAGCTGTTCACGCCGCCCTTCTCGAAGACGGAGAAGGATCCCGGCTACATCAAGAGTTACCCGCCCGGCGTGCGCGAGAATGGCGGCCAGTACACCCACGCGGCCACCTGGTTCGTCATCGCGCTCGCCGAAATGGGCCGCACCGACGACGCCTATCGCTGCTTCTCGATGCTGAACCCGGTCAATCACGCCTCGGACGAGGCGGCAGCCGAGCACTACAGGGTCGAGCCCTATGCCGTGGCAGCCGACATCTATGCCGGCGAAGGCAAGGGCGGGCGTGGCGGCTGGACCTGGTACACGGGTTCCGCCGGCTGGCTGTACCGCGCGGCGGTCGAGGGCATTCTCGGCATCGAGCGGCGCGGCAAGCAGATCACATTCCGGCCGAAACTGCCTGGCCACTGGGATGGCTACGCGGCAACGCTCAAGATGCTGGGGGCGGAAGTCAAGGTTCGTGTCATCCGCGACAAAAAGACCAAATCCATCTCGCTCGAAGTCAATGGAACCAAGACAAAATCCTCGTCTTTCGAGCCGAAGGCCGGTGAGATGGCTGAGGTTGTCGTCAAGATACCTGCGTAAAATCAATGACTTGAAGCCGTCTGCGCGCGCCCTTCGGGGCGCGTGTTATGTTGGAGCGTTATTTGCGCATGCTTTTTGCCGGCATCCGGCCGGGCGCATTAGCTTCCGCTACGCAAGCTCTTGGTGATTAAAAATGTGGCAGCTCCTGGCCGCTGCCATGATTTTGCCGCAAGGCTGACATTTCACCTTTTATCTCAAACCGTTAGGTGATCACGGCAGATTTCGCAACGTCGTCATCTTTTGTTCGCAGAATGGGAACGGAAGAGCTAGACGGGCATTGTTTTGCGACCCGTTAACCGGTACGTGTCAAGAAATGGTGCACTGCACAATGAAAGTTTGGCGGAGTAGCTGAAGTGTCACTTCTGCAGATCTACTGGAGAGCTCTGGGTTATCTGGCTGCCGACAAGAAGCGCGTCGCTCTGATTTGCGGCGCCAATGTCGCGCTCGCCGCGATCGCGATCCTCGAGCCGATCCTGTTGGGCCGGGTGATCGGTGCCATCGCTGAAAAAGGCCCGGTGTTTTCGACGCTCGCCGTTTGGGCAGCTCTCGGCGCGTTCAACGTCGTTGCTGTCGTGCTGGTGGCGCGTGGCGCCGACCGCTTCGCCCATGCCCGCCGCTCGGAGGTGCTGTGCCAGTCCTTCGAGCGCGTCATCACCATGCCGCTCGCCTGGCATCATCAGCGCGGCACGTCCAATTCACTACAAACGCTGTTGCGCGCCGTCGAGACCCTGTTCAGCCTGTGGCTCGAATTCATGCGCGTGCATCTCTCGACGGCCATCGCACTGGTGCTTTTGGTGCCGACCGCGCTTGCCATGGACATTCGCATGTCGCTGGTGCTGCTTGGCCTTGGCGTGCTTTATGTCGGCATCGGCCGTATCGTCATGCGTCGCACCAAGTCCGGGCAGACCGCTGTCGAGCGCCATTACCACACCGTGTTTGCCCATGTGACCGATAGCGTCAGCAATGTCGCCGTGCTGCAGAGCTACAACCGCATCGGCCATGAGACCGCGACGCTGAAGCGTTACGTCAAGGACCTGCTCGACGCGCAGAATCCGGTGCTCGACTGGTGGGCGATCGCCAGTGCGTTGAACCGGCTGTCGTCGACCATCTCGATGATGATCGTGCTTTCGATCGGCGCCTACCTCGTCACTCGCGGTGAGCTCCGCGTCGGCGACGTCGTTGCCTTTATCGGCTTTGCAGGGATGCTGATCGCCCGCCTCGATCAGATGTCGGCCTTCTCCACCCAGATCTCAGAGGCGCGGGCCAAGCTCGAGGACTACTATCGTCTCGAAGATTCGGCCGCCGACACTGCCGAGCCGGAAGGTCTGCGCGAGCTGGCCAACGTCACCGGCCACGTCCGCTTCGAGAATGTCGGCTTCGAATTCGCCAATTCGGGGCAGGGCGTCGACGACGTCTCCTTCGAGGTTCAGGCCGGCCAGACGGTAGCCATCGTCGGTCCGACCGGCGCCGGCAAGACGACGCTCATCAACCTGCTGCAGCGCGTCTTCACGCCCTCGAGCGGCCGTATCCTGATCGACGGCATCGACACCCGTTCGGTGACCCGCAAGTCGCTGCGCCACTCGATCGCCACCGTGTTCCAGGATGCCGGTCTGCTCAACCGTTCGATCGAGGACAACATCCGTGTCGGCCGCGCCGAGGCGACCTATGACGAGGTGCACGCCGCCGCCAACGCCGCCGCCGCGCAGGATTTCATCCTGTCGAAGAGCAGCGGCTACGACACCGTCGTCGGCGAGCGTGGCGGCCAGCTTTCGGGCGGCGAGCGCCAGCGCATCGCCATTGCCCGCGCCGTGCTCAAGGACGCACCGATCCTGGTGCTCGACGAGGCGACCAGCGCGCTCGACGTCGAAACCGAGGATCGCGTCAAGGAAGCGATCGATGAGCTGCGCCGCAACCGCACTACCTTCATCATCGCCCACCGGTTGACCACGGTGCGTGACGCCGACCTGGTCGTGTTCATGGACAAGGGCAGGGTGGTCGAGCAGGGTGGCTTCGCCGAGCTGTCGCTGCGCAATGGCCGCTTCGCCAGCCTGCTGCGCGCCGGTGGCCTGCTCAACGACGAGGAGGTCCGCCGCCTCAGCCGTACTGTGAACGAGGCCGCGTAGTCTCAAGGTCTTTCCTTCTCCCCTTGTCTTGTGGGAGAAGGTGGCCGAGCGAAGCTCGTTCGGATGAGGGGTGTTCCAGCTTGGCATAGCCTTGCGGTGAACCGCCTCATGCCTTCCAACACCCTGATCCGTCTCGGCGCTGCGCACCGATCCACCTTCTCCCACAAGGGGAGAAGGGAAGGCTGCGACAACCGCTCGATTGCCGCAAACGCGCCGCCGGTCTATGTAGGGCCGCATGAGCGACACCACTTCACGCCTGAGCGGCTGGGCCGACCTCGCCAACCCGACGCGTTTCGTCGGGCTGGCCGACAGGCTGGTTCCATGGCTGGCCGCGGCTGCCGTGCTCCTGCTTGCCGCCGGTCTCTATATGAGCTTCACCGCGCCGGAGGACTTCCAGCAAGGCATCACCGTGCGCATCATGTACATCCACGTGCCTTTCGCCTGGCTCGCCATGATGTGCTATTCGCTGATGGCGGTTTCGGCGCTCGGCACGCTGGTGTGGCGCCATCCACTGGCCGATGTCGCGCTGAAATCGGCGGCCCCCATCGGCGCCACCTTCACAGCACTTGCGCTGATCACCGGCTCGATCTGGGGCAAGCCGATGTGGGGCACCTGGTGGGTGTGGGACGAGCGGCTGCCATCGGTCTTCGTACTTTTTTTGATGTATCTCGGCATCATCGCGCTGACGCGTGCGCTGGATGACGTCAGCCGCGCCGCCTGGGCCGCCGCCATCATCACCCTGGTCGGCTTCATCAACATCCCGATCATCAAGTTTTCGGTCGACTGGTGGAACACCCTGCACCAGCCGGCCTCGGTATTCCGCATGGGCGGCTCGACCATCGACGCCTCCATGCTGAGGCCGCTGCTGGTGATGGCGCTCGGCTTCACCGTGCTGTTCTTTGCGCTGCACCTGATGGCGATGCGCACGGAGATTTTCCGCCGCCGGGTGATCGCCATGCGCAGGGTTGCCGCCAGGCAGGCGGAGCGGGCTCCCCCTTCTCCCCTTGTGGGAGAAGGTGCCGCCGAAGGCGATGGATGAGGGGTGTTCCAGGTAACGCCAACGCTACACTCCGCTGGAACACCCCTCATCCATCTCGGCGCTGCGCGCCGATCCACCTTCTCCCACAAGGGGAGAAGGAAAGGCCACTCACCCCATCCGCCCCCGCGCCGCCACCGGCAGCGTCTCCAGCACCTTGTCGCCGTCGATAAGATGCACCTGGTCAAACAAATTCGTCACCACGCAGCAGTGATCGGGCACCACGCGAACGCGCTCGCCGATGCGAAGCTTCGCGCCGTCGGAAAGCGTGACATTGCCATGCTCCTCGCTGAGGCTGGTGACCCTCGCGCCCGGCACCCCGAGCAACTCGCCGAAATCGGACAGCCCCAGTGTATCGGAGGACAGCGCCTTGCTGCCTGAATCGAGAATCGCACGGGTCGGCATTGGATGGCTGACCACCGTCGCGAGCACCGTCAGCGCGCAATCGTCGAGGCTGCCGACGCCTTTGGCGACCTGGTAGCGGTCGAGATAGATGTAGGTGCCGGGCCGGTATTCGGTGATGACGCTGTTCTCGCCCGAGCGCCACATGTCCGGCGTGCCGCCGCTGGAGATGCGCTGGCAGTCGAGGCCTGCCGCGGCAAGGGCCTGCTTCGCCCTTGCCAGCCAGCTCTCCGCCTGCGTCTGCTTGCCGGCGGCCGGATAGGTCATCAGTCCGCCGAGGGTGAGGCCCCTGGCGCTGTCGATCGCTTTCGCCAGCACCACCGCTTCATCTGCCGTCTGCACGCCGCAGCGGCCCATGCCGGTATCGCACTCGACCAGTACCTGTAGCGGGTGGCCGGCATCGGCAAAGGTCGCTGCAAGGCCTTCCAGCGTTACCAGGCTGTCCGCGGTTACCGACAGCGTCACGCGGCCGTGCAGCGCCTTCAGCCGTTCGAGCTTGGCGCGCCCGAGGATGTTGTAGGGGAGAAAAATGTCGGTCAGCTCTGCATCGGCCATCACCTCCGCCTCGCCGATCTTCTGGCAGGTGATGCCGACCGCGCCGGCCGCTATCTGCTTCTTCGCCCAATAGGGCAGCTTGTGCGTCTTGATGTGCGGCCTGAGCTTCAGCCCATGGGCGTCGGCATGCGCCTGCGCCTTTCTGATGTTGGCTTCGGCGCGGGCGGCGTCGATCACGATCGCCGGCGTATCGAGGTCGTCTATGCTTAGCATGCGATTGTCACCACCATAAGAACCGGTCGCGTTATGGCCCCGATCCGGCCGAATGTCACGGGCCAGAGCCGTCAGTTTGCGTCGACAGCGGACCGGCATTGAGCTATTCGGATGGGCACATTTCAGCAGGCAGCGGCCGGAAGGAAGAGAACCCATGAAGCGCTCGAGAATCAACGACATCATCCGCGAAGCCGACGCCTTCATCCGCTCCTTCGGCTATATCATGCCGCCCTTTGCTTATTGGTCGCCGGACGAGATGAAGGCGCATAAGGGAGACTCGTCAGCCATCTTCACCTCGCGCCTCGGCTGGGACATCACCGACTACGGCCAGGAGAAGTTCGACGAGCTCGGCCTGTTCCTGTTCACCGTCCGCAACGGCCGCTACGAGGACATGAAGCTCGGCATGGGCATGCTCTATGCCGAGAAGATCATGATCTCGCGCAAGGACCAGCTCTCGCCCATGCACCGCCACAACATCAAGGCCGAGGACATCATCAACCGCGGCGGCGGCAAGCTGGTGCTGGAACTGTTCATGCACGATCGCGACGGCGGGATCGATCCGAAGGCCGAAGTGTCGGTGCCGGTCGACGGCACCATCACTAGACTGCCGGCGGGCGGGCTCTTGAAGCTCGATCCGGGCCAGAGCGTCACGCTGCTGCCGGGCGTCTGGCACGCCTTCTGGGCCGAGGGCAAGGATGTGCTGATCGGCGAGGTTTCCACCGTCAATGACGACCTCACCGACAACGTTTTTCGGGAGCCGATCGGCCGCTTCTCCAATATCGACGAGGACGTCGCGCCGCTGCATCTGCTGGTGTCGGACTATGAGAAGTGGATGGGGTAATAGATCAGCCCGGCGAGCCAGGTTTCGGTTCAAGTGTATCGTGAGCCGGCGCTGCCCCTCATTGCCCTGCCGGGCATTTCTCCCCGTATAGTGACGGGGAGAAAGACGCTGTCGCGGATGGCTTCGCCAATCGCCACGTTGCAGCACAGGCGCCCGCATTTTGATCAGCCCTCTTCTCCCCGTCATTATACGGGGAGAAGGTGCCGGCAGGCGGATGAGGGGCAGCACCAACGTCTCGTGATTATCGAGAATACCGCTCCGGCCTACCGCGCGTACTTATCCGCCTTGCGGTTGCCGAGCAGCAGCTTGCGTTCGAGATGCGCCCTGAGCTCGCCGTAGTAGGCGGTCAGGAACGCCCTGGAATCCGGCGCTTCGATCGTCACGCCGATCTTCTTCCCGATCATTTCGGCTACGGCCTTCATCGCGAAATAGTCGTCGCGGCGCAGCACTTCCTCCAGCTTGTGTAGCTCGGCGATGCCGTAGGCGTCGAGCTGCGCAGCGCTGAACTTGAAACGGGCCGCGACTGGATCCTTGCTCCGCGACAGGTCCTCGACGAGCTTCAGCCTCGGCGCCTCGACCACCCAGGTTCCGGCGAGCAGGTCGCCGATGCGCATCCGGTCGCGGTTGAACAGCGGGAAGAGCGCGAAGAGCAGCGCCCACACCAGTCCGAAGACGGTGGTCAGCGTGTCGGCGACGCCGGCGCCGCCGCGTCCGGCGATGATCGACAACGGCAGGAAGATCTCGATCTCGCGCATCAGGTTGCGCGCGATAACCTGGTCGACCGTGAGACCCGCGCCGCTGCGCGAGGCGACCCTTATGCCGACGATGCGCTTGCCGGGTGTCGCGGCGCGTCGGCCGGCCTCGAAGGCGATGAAATAGGCGTTGCGCAGCAGGAAGATCAGGATGATCCAGACCACGAACAGCGGCTGCAGCCCGCCGAAACCGATGCCGCGTAGCCCGAACAGGGCGACGATGGTGATGACGACCGCGGTGGTGGCGATGATCACCACATCGAGCAGGAAGGCCGAGGCCCGTGTGCCGGCGTCGGCAAGCCTGATCCTGAGATCGACGCCTTCCGGTG
>NZ_RZOI01000244.1:0-7663 GCF_004022645.1 Mesorhizobium sp. M4A.F.Ca.ET.020.02.1.1
CAAGCGAATTTTCATCCAGGAGGTCGACAGATCTAACGGCGCGGGTCAACGGCGAAGGCGACCTGAATAAGAGCGTGCCTGCCAACACGATCCCCACGGAGCAATCACCGATCCCTAACTAGGGACGTCGCAAACCCTCCAGCCCTCTGGCTACCCAATTCGCGCTCTGTGTATGCGGTGAACTGTAGCAATCTCTGCCAAAAGAGTTCTTCAACCCGAGTCGAGGCAAATTCTTTGGACAGTTCTCCGATGCGTCTTGCAGTGTAGCGGATGTGGCTACACTCGTCGCCACTTAACTTGCATAGCGTTCGACCCAGCATGTCTAGGTTACGGTGCGGGCAATATGCCTCGAGCACGGGCTCCAACAACTTCTGGTGAATGCGGGTCCTCACCTCACCGAGGTTCACCTGAATCAAATAGTCGAGCACCCTCCAGGTTTCGAGGCTAGCGGCCTCGACCTGGCTGTGCTGCATGGGGGGAAACTGGGTCTCAACGGCCCCGCGCACATTATCTGGCAATGCGTCTGGAAATACCAGATCGGCGAGACGAAGGTACATTCGGCAATGACCTGCCTCATCCTCGACATGCTGGCTCAGATCGTCAACAAGCCCGGCACTTGTGCAAGCGTTGGCAATCTTCGCTAAGTCGCGGGAACCCTCGCCCTCTTTGATCGCATTCGAGACAAGCGACTGCAGCACCCATACCGGGTTCTCAATATGCGACCTAAAACTGTTGCCGTAGTCGGCGAGGAAGTATGGCGGCACGTGACGTGCAACAGCGTCGCCAAACAGCCGAAGGTAGTCGCGCGTTGCTATGTCGCCTTGTTCGTCAAGGGCAGTTTCAACAAAACGCGCGACGTAGTCCATTGTCATTTTTCAACTTCGAGCGGGCCATTGCAAGCGATAAAAGGGGCCATGCCGTCCTTGAAGGGTGAACTGCTGATACCGATTATCCCTGCGTTGATGGCAATGTTGTCGACCTTCAGGGTTGTCCCATCGACATAACCGGAAATGCGTATGCCTTTACCTCCAGCGAGGGACCTGAGGGCCTTAGCTTGATCTTCACTCAGTTCGAAGGAAAGCGGTGCTTCAGACATAGTCGAAAACTCCTTTGCCATAGAATTCACTGAACGCCGTTATAATTGCAAATCTTGCGATGGGAGCCAATTGCAAAAGGACACGCTTCAAAGCAGAAGCGCCGCCAAACTCTTCAAGGTCAGCCAAGAATGTCCTAGTATCCGCCACAACGATTGCAGGACGCTCCCAACGCTCTTGCCCAACGCTGTAAATGATCTCTGCCAAGTGGTTATCGAACCACCAACGCGACACCGAAATGCTAACTGAGAGGGATTGGACGTAATGCCAGTAACTGGGAGGGATATGCAGGAGGTCGCATGGACCGACGATTGCATGACGTAACGACGGCACGCGTTGCCAGACATTGGGGTCCGTCGGCGAGGCATCGCAATGGTGCCCTCGCACTGTGGCGCCGTCCGTGAGCGCGAAGGTATCCCGTGGGTGGCAGACTGCAACATATTTCCACCCAAACAACTGAATGAAGTAATTATGGTTCGTGACGTAGTCGTTGTGGTTATCTTGATGAAAGGTTTGCACCGTTCCTGGCGGACCGATCCATATGTTGTCGAAGTATGCCGGCTCGCGTGATCGAGGTGAAACAGGCAATCGATGCGCGATGTCGACGAAGGACGCGTCACTCTGCCTGAGATAAAATTCAGTTGTGTCGAGACCAGCGAGATAATCGCCCAATCTCTGTTGCGCCCGGAGGTTCCGCCATCGTTCCTTATGCTCGAGCGTGACCAAGCGCGTCCCATGCCGTGCCGCGATACGCTGGGGTGTGAGGAGGGCAGCAAGTTCATCCAGAGCGGAAACGTCTCGCGACACCCAGGGAGTTTCCATCAGCTCTGCTGCGCACTTCATTCCGATGATGGGGATGCAACCTATTTCCCGAAATCTCACATCGGGACAAACGTATGACAAGTCTGGAGGAGCCGTCTGCAACATCCTCAGCCTCCAAGGGCAGCAACATATCCGCTTGGCAACTGGTCAGCATCGAACGCGGTCCAAGGGATATGATAGTGCACTCGGCTAAGATCCGACTGCCCATTTGCTTGCCATCGTTCCCGATGGGCTGCCAAGGTGCCGGCAAATTCGAGGCCCAGATCACCGAACACGACTATGTCGCGGCCGTGATAAAGCGCGCCCGAGCGGCGCTCGCTATCGATGAGACCGAAAGAGTAGTGTGTGAGGTCGAATGTACGCTCGACGCCTAGGTTCACAGCGCGGAAATTCGGTTCAGCGCCAAAAAGGTAGCTCCGGAATGCCAAAGAATCCAAAACAGGGTGACCAAAGCCTCGGCCCTTTTCAATATGCAAGAAGGACTTCGGTCGCGGATCAATAAGCTTTTCAAGCGGGATGTACCATGTGTCCTCATCTGCAATGGAACCGGTTGTAGGGACGGACACGGACATCCTAGCGCCGACCGTGAGTAGTCCTTTCTCGGTTGCTAGGAAGATCGTAAAGCAGTCCCCGCCACCCGGAATCGCTACAGGCATAGCGAGCATGCCTCCCGGCACCCGCAACGCCTCGCGAAGCAGTCGCGGGATGCCACGAAACGCAGAAGTGGCTATTATGACGTCGAAGAGACCCAGCTCGGGTAGTCGATCGACCCAATCACCTAATTGCACGCGCACACCAGAAGTGCCGATGAGGGCGCGCTGTGATTGATCGAAGAGGTCGGGAATAATCTCGCAACCAAATATCAGTGGGACGTCTCCTTCCCTGCCGGCTAGCAAGGAGAGTACTGACACCAGATAACCAGTTCCTGTTCCAATTTCGTATATGCGCTTCCCCCTCAGATCGCCGAGTTCTCTGATTATCCACCTAAGAAACGTTCGATCCGATATTGCTGAGAGAGTTGTCCCATCTGCGTCTGAGAACGTTCGAATAGGACCATCAAAACGCTCATGCCCCCTCGGGGCAAATCGCGCTATGTCCACCCCCGCGAAAGCGGCGTTGATGTCAGTATCGCCCATGGCACTAGGTTTAGCTAATTGATCTTACCTTAAGCTAATAGAGAGCGTCAGTTCGCACCGCGATGCAAGCACTTTTGCCAATACTAGTCTCCAGCTATCCATTTCAGTTGAACCCACATTCCATGCCTGTTCATGGCGCGACCGCGACGGCGCGCGTTGTCAACCGAAATGTCTGCTTCCGGGCAGAGGTAAAGTTCGCCTCTATGGCCGACACGAGGCGCAAAAGCTGCCAGGCGGCGTTGGGCCGTTGCAGGTTGGCAGTTTTAAGGCACAAATAGTCGGAAACGAACGTTGAGGCACCCCGCTAGGCATAGTCGTGACCTGACCCAAAGCTACCGTTTCGGCCAACACGGAAAAGCCCTCCAAAAGGGCCTCGCACTCAGTTCGCCATAGGCCGATTGCAGTGCGACGAATAGATCGCTTGCTGCGCTCAAACCCGGCTACAGCGAGAAATTCGCTACTGGTGCGGCATCGTGATGCCGGCCGCGGTCGGCGGCAGCGTGGTCGGTGCCTGCCAATTAACGTCGACTTTGCCCGACGCGGTCAGCCCTTGCGGGAGAAAGGCGGCCTGATCGAGCCTAACGACAAGGACGTAGTCACGGCGCTGTCCTGTCGGTGTGATCTGGATCGACCCCTTCTGTCCCAGCGTTGTAGGGATCTTGCCCTTGGTCAGTTCCAACTTGAACCACAGGGGGACCGTACCTGAAAACACCGGCGTGACGACATGGGCGAGCATGTAGATCGGCTGCGTGAGCCGCACATGGTAGGTTGTGCTGTCGCCATTGGGCGTATCAAGCGATGTCGACCCCGTCGCCGACTTCGCGCCCAAGGTAACCAGCGCGCCGCCGATTGGAATGGTGCCGCTTATCTTGCAGAACTCTACTTTGCCGCCGACCACTAAGCCGGCAAGGCCAAGTGTATTTTGAATGCGAAAAGCGAGGCCGTCATTCTCATTCCAGCTGTGATCGATATGATCGACGTGGAGCGCGCCGTAGAAAGCTTCGTTGAATGCCGGCACAACCTCGAAACCAATGCGACCTGGAAGCGGCCAAGGGCAATCGGTCCAAGTTCGAGCGATATAGCCCGAGTAGCCGTACGATTGATCGTCATCGTGCGATCGTTAAATCCAAGATTGTTGAATGCCTCGATCGTGTCTTCGATTGGCCTTCCGTGACGTCGAACTGGACATCCTGGCCTGCGCGCCCGCGGTACGGTGCCGCCATTCTTGAAGTGACCAGTGTAGCGCTCGCGGGGAAATAGGAAGCCATCGCTGCCGATTTAGTATTTCTGAAGGTCGGATTATAGTCTTTGCAGGCCATCTCGCTCAGAATAATTCGCGGCGGAGGGCACGTAGCAAAGATGGGTTCGCAAGCTCGATCAACGGCATCTTCTCTGTCGAAACGCCAACAGTGACGCGCAGTAGAACCGCGAAGGCGTGACGAACGAGATCGAGAGAGTGATCGTCGGCCCAATAGTCGCTGGACGGTCTCTTGCGCGTTCTCGCCCAAGTTGGTGGCACGCCATGAGCGATGTCATTCCTGATCGCAAATGCAAGACTGGCCGCATTGGACCATGTCTGAAGAAGGGTGCGCTCGTCTCCCGCTGGCAGCGGTTGACGCGAATGTTTCAAGCATCCCGATCAAATCAGAGATCATCTTCGCGTCGGTCTCGGGTCGAATGCCCTTTGGATTGACGCCCTTGAGCTTCCACAACGCCGCTCCAGGTGATGTTCGATGCTGGCGGCGAAGATGATGATCGGCGCAATGCGCTGGCCAACCAGCGGCTTCAACCCAAGCCGCTCTTCGAGGGTATCGGCCCTTCCATAGGTCATTCGCGATCTCGCGACACCTTGCCCGGGGCGGACCATACATTTTTGCGGCAGCATCCTTCAAGATCCATTGTCGAGCATCCGCTCCGCCGGCAGCTTCTTGAGCCGCGCGTTCTCGTCCTCCAGCGCCGTCAGGGGACGGGCGTCGGACAATTCCATCCCGCCAAACTTCGCCTTGAACTTATAGAAGGTCGCTGCCGAAATGCCGTGCTTGCGGCAAAAGTCCGCCGTATTCGCACCGAGAATGTCTCGGGGCTTGAAGATCGATCAATCGAACCAACGTTGTGGATAGGTGGCAGAGCGGTCGATTGCGCATCCCTGATAAGGAGGTGGACCTTCATCGGTCTCGTGGGTTCGAACCCCGCCCTGAATTAGAAAAGCCCGCTCCTGGATTCAGTCGAGCGGGCCCTTAAAGGCTATTTTGTTTTCGGCTATGGTCCGCGGGTCACTTCGATGTCGACCGTCCGGATGGGCCCATTTCCCTTGCGTTTTGGCCCTTCGACATTCTGCTGTTTGAAGACATTGGAAACATCATTTCCGTTTGACCCTCAACCCGCTTGCGGCCAAGCTTTTGTGGCGAAACAGCCGGCTGTCTTCCTACTTCCGGAAGATCTATCATCCCCCAGGCGTTCGACGGGCGTCTTCTAAATCTGGACTTTAGGAACTTGCTTTGAGCGCGGGCCGACCTCACCCTCGGATGCAGCCTCTCTCAGCATCGGTGCCGTTGGTGGATCAAGGCAAACCAAAACGCCAATCTCTGCGCTCTCCAGTTTGTGGATGGCGTCGACGCCAACGTGCAGTCCACCTTTTCGGACACAACCAGTTCGCCGGAAACCAAACTCCTTGGCGCTCTTCTGAATGAGGCCAAAACTGCTTCATGTCTGTCAAACCGGCGCTATTTCTTTTTTTTCACCCTTTGCGTAAGAGCGGATCCCGCGACCGATTTGACTGCCTTTGAGGAGCTGTTAGAACGAAGCAACTTGGATGCCGTCGAAGCAACTTTCTTGCTCGTAGTCTCATTGGGTTTCTTCGCCATTGGTTTTCCCCGCGCGGTTGAGTCGGAGTAATACGCATTGTGATGCGTCTGCAATCAACTGCCGGAGAGCACTGTCCCCAACTTTCATTTTCCAACACTCGGTCCGGTTCCGCAAACAACCAAGCGGAGCAGGAACTATGCTCGCCTTCATTGCCTTTCACCTTTTGTCGGTCGGCATCGGCTGTTCTGCCGTCCTCCGTGATCAGCCACGCTAAGGCACGCAGGAATTCGAAATATGCGAGCACATCTTCGATGAAGATGTTGGCGATGCAACGTTTCTCATCACAGTATTTGACAAGGTAGCCGTTGCGACCGCCGAGCCTGCTGCCGTTTAACCAAAGACCAAGTCTCGCTGTCCATGTCGGCAATCTCTCATGATTGGTGAGATCGGCGACGGCGTAACTGCGAAGCCGGCGGCGCTTCGCGTCCTCGGCTGTGAGCGTGATCTCGCGGCGCTTCGCCTCCGCCGCGATCTAGCCGCGCCGGCCGATTAACGCGTCAATTGGCGCAAGGTCATTGTCAGCGCGCAGCTTGAGATATTCGAGCATCGAGAAGCCTGCAGCAAGGATCGCCTGTCGGACCTTATGCAGCGCCTGCTCGATGGATCCCATTGGTGGTGCGGTCCTGACATAATCCGCAGTGAAATGCCCTTGAGTCTTCACGTCAGTAGGCGAGGATACGTGGTCGCAATTGAGGGCTGTACGAAACCTCGAAAAGTTGCGCGATTGTTGGCCAGTAAGGCAATCCATCCCGGTCACGCAAATGGTCAAACGGCAGCAGTCTTCCGAGGTCGATAAATTCAAGGGCATCGAAATTGGGCAGCCGGATCCACTTCTGGTTCTACCACACATCGCGTCGCGTCGAGTAGTGCGAACTGTTCGCCGGTCGCAGCTGCGAGAAATCGTTCCCCTGTCTGATACGACCGTCTATGAGATGGAACAGCGTGGCGAGTTCCCACGACGCTTCAATCTCACCGCCCGCTGTGTTGTTTGGGACTTGGCAGAAGTCGAAGCGTGGATCGAGGAGCGGCGGAATGCGTCATCTGTCGGAAAAATCAAGACCAAGCCTGCGCCTGACGTAAGACTACGAAAGGCAAGACCCGTCAAATCGGATCAAGGATAACCGCTGCCTCTGCAGGCGGCTGGAGTCTGGGCGTGTGCTTTTTGCCTGCCGCCCACGCATCGACCATGTCCGCCCATTCCTGCAGCATATGACGACGCTGCGGCTCATATTCAGCTCTGTTGTAGACACCTCGAGAGGACCGCCTGTCGTCGTGGGCAAGGCATTTCTCAATCCAGTCGCGATTAAATCCGATCTCGTTCAGGAGTGTTGAGCCGGTGCGCCGAAGGTCGTGCACTGTGAAAGGCGCGAGCGGAAAGTCTTGCTGCTTTGCCCGCTCGACAATCGCCGCGGTTACCCGATTGAACGTCGCGCGCGACATGGGCTCATCGGCATCGTAGCGGGACGGCAGCACATATCGGGAGTTCGCCGCACAAGTCTTGAGCGCGATCATGATATCGAGGGATTGCTGTGACAGGTAGACGTTATGCGGCTTCTTCCGCTTCATTCGCTCTTTTGGGATGCTCCAGACGGCGTTCTCGAAATCGACCTCGTCCCAAGTCGCCTCGAGTAGTTCACTCTTTCGGACCATCGTGAGCAGGATGAACTTTAGGCCGACCCGAATCGTCGGCAGCGTCGGCACGTTTTCCAACTCTTTCAGCATTATCCGGATTTCTGCAGGCGACAG
>NZ_RZOI01000245.1:0-7662 GCF_004022645.1 Mesorhizobium sp. M4A.F.Ca.ET.020.02.1.1
CCACAACCGCCTCGACCTATGACTTAGCAAGATGGAGCGCGTCGCGGGCGACCCCTCCCGGCCCTGCGGGCCACCCTCCCCTCGAGGGGGGGGATAAGCCGGCCTCAATCCGAGACCGGCGTGTTCTCGTCGACGTCGACGCGGAAGTTGCCTTCGAGGATCTCGGCCTTCTTCTTCTCGACCAGGTCCTTGACCTCGGCCGGCAGCGTCTTGTCGAACTTGTGATACGGCGCAAGGAACGAACCGCCCTTGGCCATGCGCGAGAAATCGCCATAGTCCTGCGCGGTGAAGACACCCGCCTTGACCAGCTTGATCGCCTGCTCGACCGTCGGGTACATGTCCCACACCGGCCCGGTGATCACCGTATCCGGGCCGAGGCTCGACTGGTCGGACATGTTGGAGATGGCGAGGATCTTCTTCTCCACCGCCGCCTCGATGACGCCGAAGCGCTCGGCATAGATCACGTCGACGCCAGCGTCGATCTGCGCCACGGCGGCTTCCTTGGCCTTCGGCGGATCGAAGAAGGAGCCGATGAAGGCGACCTTCTTCTTGATGTTCGGGTTGACCTCCTTGGCGCCGGCGAAGAAGGCGTTGACCAGCCGGTTCACTTCCGGAATGCCCATCGCCGCCACCGCGCCGACGGTGCCGGACTTCGACATCTTGCCAGCAATCAGGCCGGAAAGGTACGCCGGCTCGTGGATCCAATTGTCGAAGACGCCGAAATTGGGCTCGGCCGGCCCGGCGCCGGAGCCGAACAGCCATGCGGTCTTCGGGAACTGTTTTGCCGTGCGGCGCGACTCGCGCTCGGCGGCGAAGGCATCTCCCAGCACCAGCTGGTAGCCGCCCTGCGCATATTCGCGCATCACGCGGCTGAAGTCGGCGGTCTGCACCTTTTCCGACCATTTGTATTCGATGCCGAGCTCCTTCTCGGCCTTCTGCAGGGCGACGTGGATCTGGTTGTCCCACGGCTCCTCGATCGGCGTGGCGAAGATCGCCGCCACCTTCAGCTTCTTGTCCTTGGCTAAGGCGGCATTCGGCAGCACCGCCGCTGCCAGCCCAAGCGCGCCGAGTTCCAGCACGGTGCGCCGAGACAAGCCGGCGCGTTCAATTTTGCTAGGATCGTCTTTCATGGAAGTGCCCCTCTGGTTGACAGCCGTGTCGAGCCGGCCGTTCTCAGGAATGTCAGACGCTGGACTATGGAACGGTGTCTGAGTTTTGTCCACATGGTCAAATTTGATGTGCTTGGATGCGAAGGAACGCGACGTTGAGCCGTTTACGGGACTTGCCACGACCCCGTCTCCGCGAACCTTCTCAGCACCGGCGCCGGCTCGAAGATCGCCCGGCCGGTCCGCCTATGCCAATGCTCCAGCCGCTCGACGATCTTCGCAGCCCCTTCGAGGCCGGCCCAGAACATCGGCCCACCCTTGCCGATGGGAAAGCCGTAACCGTTCGCCCAGACGACATCGATGTCCGACGCCCGCACCGCAATGCCTTCCTCGAGGATCCTCGCGCCTTCGTTGACCAGCGGATAGAGCGTGCGCTCGATGATCTCGTCGGCGCCGATTTCGCGCCGGGCGATGCCAGGCTCGGCTGCCTTGGCGCGGATCAATTCCTCGACCTCGGGATCAGGGACGGGCTCGCGCGAGCCGCTTTCATAGCGATACCAGCCCCTGCCGGTCTTCTGGCCGAAACGGCCCTGCTCGCAGAGCGTGTCGGCAATCACCGCCGTCTGGCCGCGCGCCTTGCGGTTGCGCCAGCCGATGTCGAGGCCGGCGAGATCGCCCATCTGGAACGGCCCCATCGGCCAGCCGAAATCGGTGAACGCCTTGTCGACCTGGCCGGGCGTCGCCCCTTCGAGCAGCAGGAACTCGTTTTCCGCGCCGCGTGCGGACAGCATGCGATTGCCGACGAAGCCGTGGCAGACGCCGACGACGACCGGCACCTTGCCGATGCGCCGCGCTAGCTCCGCAACCGTCGCCAGCGCGTCGGGCGCGGTCCTATCGGCGCGCACGATTTCCAAGAGCTTCATGACATTGGCCGGCGAGAAGAAATGCATGCCGAGCACATCCTGCGGCCGCGACGTCGAGGCGGCGATCTCGTCGACATCGAGATAGGAGGTGTTGGTGGCAAGGATCGCGCCCGGCCTGGCCACCGCGTCGAGTTTGCCGAACACCACCTTCTTGACCGCCATGTCCTCGAACACCGCCTCTATTACCAGGTCGCAATCGGCAAGGTCGGCATAGTCGGTGCTGCCTTTGAACAGGCCAAGCCGTTGCTGCCTGGCCTCTTCCGTCAGCGAGCCACGGCCGACCGAGACCGCGTAGTTCTTCTCGATCATTGCGAGGCCCCGTTGCAGCGCCTCCTCGCCGGTTTCGAGCAAGGTCACCGGAAAGCCGCCATTGGCAAAGGCCATCGCGATGCCGCCGCCCATCGTGCCGGCGCCGATGATGCCGACGCGGGCGATCTTGCGGCGGGTGACGTCCTTGCCTTGTATCTTGGCCGCTTCCCGTTCGGCGAAGAACAGATGCCGCTGCGCGCGCGACTGGTCGCCGGCAACGAGCTTCACGAACAGCGCGCGCTCCGCCGCCAGCGCCTCATCGAACGGCAGCGTGATCGCATTGCGCACGGCTTCGGCGCAGGCAAGCGGAGCCTCCAGCCCACGCGCTTTCCTGGCAAGCTCGGCCGCCTGACGGTCGAAGGCTGCAAGGTCCGTTTCGGCAACGCGGTCCCTGCGTTCGCGCACCGGCGCGAACGACCCGCCTTTGGCGGCCGCCTCGCCGGCGAACCGGACCGCCTGGGCGATCAGATCGCCGTCGAAGACAGCATCGACGAGGCCCGCGGCTTTTGCTTCGCCAGCCGAAATCGGCGTTCCCGAAACGATCATGCCGAGCGCCTTCGCCGCGCCGACCAGGCGCGGCAGCCGTACCGTGCCGCCGCCGCCCGGCAGCAGGCCGAGCTTCACCTCCGGCAGGCCGAGTTTCGCGCCGGCGTCGGCGACGCGGAAATGGCAGCCTAGCGCCAGCTCGAGCCCGCCGCCCAGCGCCGTGCCATGGATGGCGGCGACCATCGGCTTGGCGATGGTTTCCAGCAGCGCCACAATGGCGCGCAGCTCCGGCTGCTGCACCGGCTTGCTGAATTCGGTGATGTCGGCTCCGGCGACGAAAGTCCGCCCTGCGCACACGATCACGATGGCCCTGACGGTGGCATCGTCGCGCAGCGCGGCCAGCGCCGCGTGAAGTGGCTCGCGGACGTGGAAGCTGAGCGCGTTGACCGGCGGGTTGTCGATTATGACCACCGCCACGCCGTTCTCGTTTGCGACGTTGACAGAATTGGACAAGCGGAACCTCCCGAGACCGGCTGCGATCACGACGGGTTTACTAGGCCGCGCCGCGAATGGGAACCGGATGGCATCGCTGGCACAATGCTTGTCTGGACAAGCCGCGAAAGCGTGCTGAAGAAGGCAACACCAAACGATCCGACGAACTCCGCCGATATTCGGTCAGCCGGAGCCGGACGGCCGCGAAGCGACCAAACTGGGTGCGAACCGGAGCGGAACGCAGGTGAAGTACGTGAGCACCGGAAGCGCAGGAAGCCGCCATTTGCAGGCCGGCCTCACCTGGATATCACCGCAACGCCTTCTCCCCACCTGCCGCCGTTATCACCCCGACGATGATCAGTCCGGTCAGCACCAGCCGCACGCCGGCGCTGACGCCGAACGTGTTGAGCATGGTGAGCAGCAGCACCAGGAACAGGCCAGCGCCCCAGACGCCGGGCACATTGGCCTTGCCGCCGGCGACCGAGGTGCCACCTATGACCACGACGGCGATCGAGGCGAGCAGGTATTCGTTGCCGATGTCGACATTGGCGCCGCGGAAATAGCCGGCGAGCAGCGCCCCGTCGATACCGCCGAGCGCGCCGGACAGCGTGTAGGTGAGGAAGCGGATGCGGCCGACATTGACGCCGGCGAGCCAGGCGGCGCGGATGTTCTGGCCGATCGCCAGCACCGAGCGGCCGTAGATCATGCGCTGCAGCGCCGTTGCCGCGCCGATGGTGAAGAGTACCGTCAGCATCGCCAGCACCGGGATGCCGAGGAATTGCCAGTTGGTGAAGTCGGCGAAACCCGGCGGCGGCTTGATCTGAAGCCCGCGCCCATAGCTGATGTCAATCGACTGTATGATGAAGCTCGCCGACAGGGTTGCGATGATCGGCGGGATGCGGAGCGCCCAGATCAGCAGATAGTTGGCCGCGCCGATCGCAGCCCCGGTGGCGAGCGCCGCGATCAGCCCGACCGCGATCATTGAATCATTGCCGTCCATCACTTTCATGGCGACCGCGCTGGCAAGCCCGATATTGGCCGGCAGCGACAGGTCGACATTGCCGGGTCCGAGCGTGATGACGAACATCTGGCCGACGCCGACGATGACGGTGAAGACGGCCAGCGAAAGTGCCGCCGTGATCATGCCGCCGGCACCATAGCCGCCGGTGAAGACGATGGTCGCCAGCCACACCACGGCTGCGCCGATGAAGGACCAGGTCCACGGTTTGGCCAGCAGCATTCGCAGCGAGGCCATCGCTCACCTCTCCCTGCGGCTGATCAGCACCCGCGCCGCCAGCACGATGATCAGGATGGCGCCGTTGGCCGCCACCTGCCAGTCGGGCGGGATGTGCATGAAGGTCAACAGCGGCGAGGCGGCGAGCGCCAGCGTCAGCGCGCCGATGACGGCGCCGATCGGCGACACCCGGCCGCCGACGAATTCGCCGCCGCCGAGGATGACGCCGGCGATCGACAGCAGCGTGTAGCCGTTGCCAATATTGGCGTCGGCCGAGGTGGTGATGCCGATCAGCGCCATGCCGGAGAGTACCCCAAACAGTCCTGTCAGCGCGAACAGCACGATCCTGGTCTTGAGCAGCGACCAGCCGGCGCGCCGCAGCGCCGCCGCATTGCCACCGGAGCCGCGCAGGATGACGCCATAGGATGTGCGCATCAGGCCGACATGCACCACCGCCGCGATCACCAGCGCGGCGATGATCGGGAACGGAATGAGAGGCGGCTTGAAGGCCATCAGCGATAACAGCCAGTCAGGTGCCTTGCCGCCGGGCTTCGGCAGGACGAGGATGGCGAGGCCCTGCCAGACGAAGCTCATGCCCAGCGTCACCACGATCGAGGGCAGGTTGCGCAGGTGGATCAGCGCGCCGAGCAGCGCATAGACGCCGATCGAGCTCAGCAGCACCGCCACACCGATCAGCGGCGCATCCTTCAGCCAGGTCGCCGTGACGCAGCCGACAAAGCCGACGAAGGTGCCAATCGAGAGGTCGAGCTCATTGCCGGCGATAACGAACATCTGCGCGATCGTGGCCAGGGCGATCGGGATCGCCAGGTTGAGCATCAGGGTGAAGCCGAAATAGGAGATGGCGCGCGGGTTGAGCCAGGCGATCGCCAAAAGCACCAGCGCCAGCGACAAGGCCGGCAACAGGCTGCGCAGCATGCGCGCCCGCGCCGCCGCGCCGCCCCCCGCCGACGACGCCTTCAGCCTGGTTTCGAGTGAGGCCGCCGTCATCTCAGGCCGCATCGCTGAATGAGGACTGGATGATCTTCTCCTCGGTCAGCTCGTCGCGTCCGAGATTGGCGACGATCCGGCCGTTCTTGAAGACATAGACATGGTCGCAATTGTCGAGCTCTTCGGTTTCGGTCGTGTACCAGAGGAAGGTGCGGCCCTTGCGGGCTTCCTCGCGCACCAGATCGTAGACTTCCAGCTTGGTGCCGATATCGACGCCGCGCATCGGGTCGTCCATCAGCACGATCCCGGCATCCGAGCCCAGCGCGCGGGCAAACAACGCCTTCTGCTGGTTGCCGCCGGACAGCGAGTAGATGTTGTTGCTCATGTCGGGCGTGCGGATGCCGATCTTGTTCTTCCAGAATTCGGCAAGCTCGGCCTCGCGCCGCGGCGAGATCAGGAAGCCGCTGCGCAGCCGCGTCAGTGAGCGGATGCCGATATTCTGCGCGATCGACCATTGCGCAAAAATGCCGTCCGACTGGCGGTCACCGGCGACCAGCGCCACCGGCGCGGTCACCTCTATGCCGGTCCTGGCGCGCTGGGCAGCGCCGAAAATCGCCAGCAAAAGGTCGGTTTGCCCGTGGCCGGCGAGGCCGGCGAGCCCGATGATCTCGCCCGCGCGCGCGACGAGCTCCTTGCCGTCCTGCTGCCGCGCCGGACGTGCCTTGACCCGCAGCGGGCCGGCCTCCGCCTTCCTTGTCTCCGCGGCAGTTCTCTGATGCCCTTCGGCGCCGCCCATGGTGGCGACCAGCCGATCGCGGTCGAAGGCGCTTGCGGCGTCGGCGGCGACGACCTTGCCGTCGCGCATGACCACGATGCGGTCGGCGTTCTGCAGCACCTCGCCCAGCACATGCGAGATCAGGATGCAGCTGCCGCCGGAAGCGACGAAGCGGCGCACGAACGCAAGCAGCTGGCCCGCTGTATGCGCGTCGAGCGAGGAGGTCGGCTCGTCGAGGATGACCAGTGCCAGCGGATCCTCGGTCAGCGTGAAGGCGCGGGCCACTTCCACCATCTGCCGCCGGCCGATTGAAAGGTCGCCGGCGATGTCGGAAGCGGAGATGCCGTGGTCCGGAAAGATCTCGTCCAGCTTGGCGGTGATGAGGCCGGCGGCCTTGCGTCGCCAGCCGAAACCGGTGAGCGAAGGATGGTTGATGCGCGTGTTCTCGGCGATGCTGAGGTTCGGGCAGAGCGATAGTTCCTGGAATACGCAGCGTATGCCGAGTTGCTGCGCGCGCGGCACCGAATAGGCCTGCTCGGCGCTGCCGCGCACCGTGATCGCGCCGCTGTCGGGGACAAGCGTGCCCGCCACCATGTGCATCAGCGTCGACTTGCCGGCGCCGTTGTGACCGACGAGACCGACACATTCGCCGGCGCCGACTTGGAAGTCGACGCCGCTGAGCGCCCGGACGGCGCCGAAATGCTTTTCGGCACCGTCCAGTCTGATGATGTCAAAATTGGCGGCGCCGAAATGCTTTTTGGCGCCATCCGGCCTGACTATGTCGGTGTTTGCCTCGGGCATGCTCAACGATATCCGGTTGGCGATGCCGGCGGCAACAGTTCAGCCATCACTTGATGTTGGCTTTGATGGCCGCGATGGCGTCTTCCTGTGTGTATTCGTGCGTAGCGACGCCACCCTCCTTGATCTTCGGCAGGGCCGCTTCGAAATCGTCCTGGGTGAAGGCGAGATACGGCACCAGAAGGTCGTGCGGAATGTCCGTGCGGCCGTCCAGCACCTGCTGCGCCACCCAGAAGGCTAGCGACGAGACGCCGGGCGCGATCGAGGCCGACCAGGTCTGGTAGCCGTCCTTGTCCTTCTGCTCCTTCCACCACTTCAGCTCGTCCTGGCGGTTGCCCATGATGATGGTCGGGCGCGGCTTGCCGGCGGCTGCGAAGGCTTGCGCCGCGCCGTAGCCGTCGCCGCCCTGGTCGACGATGCCGACCACGTCAGGCAGCGACGGCAGGATGGTCGCCACCGCCTTCTGCGCCGTGGTCTGGTCCCAGTCGCCGGTGACCGAGCCGACGATCTTGAACTCGGGATGCGCGGCCACGCCTTCGAGGATGCCGGCATGGATGGCATCGTCGATCGGGGTGCCGGCGAGACCGCGGA
>NZ_RZOI01000246.1:0-7662 GCF_004022645.1 Mesorhizobium sp. M4A.F.Ca.ET.020.02.1.1
GTCGACACGCTGCTGGCACGGCTCCCGGACAAGGGCGGCCGGATCCTCGACGTCGCCTGCGGGCTCGGCGCGTCGACCAGGCGTCTGCTCGCCTCCTACCCGCCGGAGGCGGTCACTGCCATCAACATCTCAGCCGCGCAGGTCGCGACGGCGCGCCAGAATGCCCCCGGCGCGACGGTGTTGCAGATGGACGCCGCCAAGCTTGCCTTTCCCGACGCGAGCTTCGACGCGGTGATCTGCGTCGAGGCCGCCTTCCACTTCGATACCCGCGCCGCCTTCCTCGCGGAAGCCTTGCGCGTGCTCAAGCCCGGCGGCGCGCTCGTGCTCTCCGACATCCTGTTTCGCGGTTTCACCGCTCCGGTCGCCGACCGCCTTGGCGTGCCGAAGGCCAATCTGGTCCCGGACATCGCTTCTTACCGGGCGCTCTTCGAGGCCGTCGGCTTTCAGGATGTCAGGGTCGAAGACAGGACTGACGACTGCCTCGGCGGCTTCCGCCGCAGCCTCGTCGCATGGCCGGCCTCGGAACGGGGCAAGGGCGCCATGAGCCTGAAGTCCAGCCTCGGCACCGCCCTCGTCTGCCGGTTGATTGCCGGCTATTTCGGCGCTGTCTCCAAGGCCTATCTCCTGGTCTCGGCACGAAAGCCCTGAGGCGAGGGCCAGTCCGGGACCTCATCACATTTTGGTCATTTCCGCGAATCCTGATGGCGCCGCCATAATTTGAAGGGAAGCTCAACCTGGCTTCGCCTGTCACGACGGTACCTGACGAGAAGGAACAACGCTTATGACCTTGTCCGCTCCGATCCTCGCAAGCGCGCTCGTGCTGGCCGGCGCGGCCCTCTTGGCGCTGCGCGCCGCAACGCTCACCGGCGGCCGAGTTGCGGTCAAGGTCAGAAGTAGGCGCCGGCCCTGCCGCGCAAAATCCGGCAACTGAGTGCCAAGACCGTGGGACGCGCAAGCGGCCGCTACCTGTGCGATCAGGATTTCGCCCGTGCCGGTCCATCAGGCCGTCACCTAGCGCAATAGGTGTGCCGTTCGCTGGCCGGCATCACCCGAACATCAACACACCTATTTCGGCAGCGTGTAGGCCATCACATAGTCGCCGGGCTTGGTGCCGACCGAACCATGGCCGCCGGCGACGATGACCAGGAACTGACGGCCGTCGCCGACCGTGTAGGTCATCGGCGTCGACTGGCCGCCGGCCGGCAGCCTGGCTTTCCAAAGCTGCCTGCCGGTGGTCAGGTCATAGGCGCGCAGATAGTCGTCGACCGCCGCTCCCAGGAAGGCTACGCCGCCGGCGGTGATCATCGGCCCGCCAATGCCGGGCACGCCGACCTTGAACGGCAGCGGCAGCGGTGTCATGTCGCGCACGGTGCCGTTGCGGTGCTTGTAGGCGATTTTGCCGGTCCTGAGATCGGCGCCGGCGACATAGCCCCATGGCGGCGCCTGGCAGGGAATGCCGAGCGGCGACAGGAACGGCCCCATCACCACCGCGTAAGGCGCGCCCTCGTTGCGGTTGAGCCCTTGCTCGCTGCCGCGTCCTTCATCCGGCGGCGGCACCTGGTCGCGCGGAACGAGCTGCGATTTGAACGCCAGATAGGTCGGCATGCCGAACATCACTTGCCGAACCGGATCGACAGCGACGCCGCCCCAATTGAAGACGCCGAAATTGCCGGGATAGATCAGCGAACCCTGGACGGACGGCGGCGTGTAGCGGCCCTCATAGCGCAGGCCCCGCAATTCGATCCGGCAGGCCAGCTGGTCGAACATGGTGATGCCCCACATATCGGCGCCTGTCAGCGGCTTCGGATTGAAGGAAAGGTCCGATTCCGGCTGCGTCGGCGAGGTATGGTCACCCTCGATCGCGCCGCCAGGCGCCGGCACCTCCTTGACGGGAATGATCGGCTCGCCGCTGCGCCGGTTGAGCACATAGAGGTCGCCCTGCTTGGTTGGCCCGACCAGCGCCGGCACGACACCGCTCGAGGTGGTGATATCGACCAGCGTCGGCTGCGCCGGAACGTCCATGTCCCAAAGGTCATGATGCACGGTCTGCCGCACCCAGCGCACCTGCCCGCTGTTGAGGTCGAGCGCGGTGATCGAGGAGGAGAATTTCTCGACATTGGCACTGCGCCCGGCGCCGAGCTGGTCCGGCGTCTGGTTGCCGAGCGGCACGTAGAGCAGGCCGAGCTTCTCGTCGGCGCTCGGCGTCGACCACATGTTGGGCGAGTTGTTGGTGTAGGTCTGGCCGGTCGGCAGCGGCGTCGTCTGGTCCGGATTGCCGGAATCCCAGTTCCACAGCAGCGCGCCGCTGTCGACGTCGAAGGCGCGGATGACGCCTGACGGTTCCTGCGTGGAATAATTGTCGTTGACCGCGCCGCCGACGATGATCTTGCCGCCGACGATGAGCGGCGCCGAGGTCGAATAGTAGTAGCCCGATTTCGGATACGGCATGTTGGCGAGCAGGTTCAGCGTGCCGCCCTCCGCAAAGGAGGCACACACCTGCCCGTTCGCGGCGTCGAGCGCGATCAGCCGCGCGTCGGAGGTCGGCAGATAGACGCGCGCGGCGCATGGCTGGCCGGCGGCGATCTTGCCGTCGGCATAATAGGACACGCCGCGGCAGGTCTGGTGCTGCCGGTTGGGATCGAGCTTGATCTTCGGGTCGAAGCGCCATTTCTCCTTGCCGCTCGCCGCATCGATGGCGATGGCGAAATTATGCGGCGTGCAGATGAAGAGCGCGTCGCCGATCTTCAGCGGCGTCACCTGATAGGTCGTCTCGCCGATGTCGTCCGGACCCTTCACGTCGCCGGTGCGGTAGGTCCATGCCGGCTGCAGCGAAGCGACATTGTCCACGGTGATCTGGTTGAGCGGTGAAAAACGCTGGCCGTAGGGCGTGCGGCCGTAGAAGTGCCACTCGCCTTCCGGCACATTGCCGCCGAGATCTGCCGTCGGCGTCACCTTGTCGGCGTTAAGCTCGCCGGCAATGTCCCTGGGATCGGCGGTCATCGAATAGCCGGCCACGGCTAGCGAGGCCAGCACCGCCAGGATCAGCGGCGCGCGCCCGTCTGGACCGCTAAGCCCTCGCCTCGCCCATGGTGTCAAAAGCCACAGCGCCAGGAGCACGATGACGCCGCCGCGCGGGCCCAGATCCCACCAGTCGAAGCCCGCTTCCCAGACCGCCCAGCACAGCGTGCCGATCACGATCGCGGCATAGAGCCAGAGCGCAATGGAATTGCGCCTGAAGAGCAGCAAGGCGGTGATGAGGAAGGCAAGGCCGACGATCACGTAGTACCAGCTACCGCCCAGCACCGCCAACTGGATGCCGCCGCCGCCGAGAACCAGACCGATGAGAGCAAGGACCACAGCGGTGAGGATAGTTGCCACAACGACACTCCTTCATGCGCAGCAGACGGGCGATCGAAAACCGCTGTCACGAAGCACAACCGTAACGCGCCTTCGATTCTGTTTCATCTCGCCGCCGCAGTTTTCGGCCCCCCTGCGTGCGGTGTCAAATCAGCACGGCATAAAGTAAGCATCACCCCGGCCGCTCACGCCGACTTGACGAAGCCTGGCATCTGCCATTCTTCTGCCAGTTATTTGGCAATGCTATGCTTTGCCGATGAAAGCCGAGGCCGCCTTGCTGCTGGAACGGGCCCGTCACGCCTATGAGCAACGGGACTGGGCGGATGCGTTTGAGCTGTTGCGTGCAACGGACGATCTGGCACCGCTGGGCCCGGACGATCTGGAACGGCTGCTCTGGTCGGCCGCCATGCTCGACCGCGACCAGGACAGCCTGGCCGCCGGAGACCGTTTGTTCGAGACCTATGTCGAAGCCGGCCGCTACGACCGCGCAGCGTATTGGGCATTCTTCCGCGGCTTCCGGCTTCTGGCCTTGGGCGAGGAAGGCCACGCCAGCGCCTGCATCCAGCAGGCTCAGCGCTTGGCCGACGGCTTCGGCCGCGAATGCGCCGCGCATGGCTATTTGACGCTGCTGGCGGCCCAAAAGGAGCTCATGACGGGAAATGATCCGGCGGCGGAGCGGCTGGCCAGCCAGGCGCTGGCGATCGGCGAGCGCTGTTGCGACGTCGACCTCGTCGCCTTCGCCAGATGCTATCTCGGCCGCGCGCTTGTGCGGCAGGGCCGGATCGACGAAGGCATCGCCTCGCTCGACGAGGCCATGCTGCCGGCGGTCGACGGAAAACTTTCGCCCATCGTCACCGGCCTGATCTACTGCAACCTCATCGCAGCGTGCCGGCAGGTCTACGCGCTCGACCGCTCGCGCGAATGGACCGAGGCGCTATCGAACTGGTGCGGCGCGCAGCCGCAGCTCGTCCAGTTCAACGGCGTCTGCCTTTTGCACCGCGCCGAGATCATGGAACTGAACGGCGCCTGGCAGGATGCAATCACGGAGGCCCGCCGCGCGACGACGTCATTGGCCCATACCACCGCCAGCGAGGCGGCGGCCGGAGCGGCCTATCAGGAGGCCGAAATCCATCGTCTGCGTGGCGAATTCGCCGCCGCCGAGGACCTTTACCGCACCGCCAGTCGGCTCGGGCTCGAACCGCAGCCCGGCATGGCGCTGCTGCGGCTGGCGCAGGGCCGGGCCGAACAGGCTGCGGCAACCCTTCGCCGCGTGCTCGCCACGACCAAGGCTCCACTCGGCCGCGCCCGCCTGCTGCCGGCGCGGGTAGAGATCATGATCGCAGCCGGCGCAATCGAGGAGGCACGCGACGCCTGCCAGGAGCTGGAAGCGATCGCCACCCGTTTCGCGACCGACATCCTGGCGGCGATGGCCTCGCAGGCGAGAGGCGAGATCGACTTGCACGAAGGCAGCGCCGCGACCGCGCTCGGCCATTTCCGCGCCGCGCTGACGACCTGGCAGCGTGCCGGCGCTCCCTATCTCGAGGCGCGGCTGCGCGTGCTTGCAGGGCAGGCCTGCCGCATGCTTGGCGACGAAGACGGCACCGAGCTCGAATTCGATGCCGCCCGCGCCGTTTTCGCCACGCTTGGCGCCGCGCCGGAACTTGCCCGCGTCACGGCTCTGGTCGGGCCGGCCAGTTCGCGCCCGCACGGCCTGACCGGGCGCGAGATCGAAGTCCTTGGCCTGGTCGCCACCGGCAGGACCAACAGGTCGATAGCGACCGAGCTCGGCCTCAGCGAAAAGACCATCGACCGGCATCTCAGCAACATCTTCGACAAGCTGGCGGTCAACTCGCGCGCCGCCGCGACAGCCTACGCCTTTCAGAACGGGCTCATCTGACCCAGAAAAACATCTGACCTGAGGGCATGGGGGAAAATCCCCATCGCATTTTCTTCCGCCGTGAGGTGTCTCCCCGAAGCGCCGCCGCGCCGTTCCGCTATTTCTGGTCCATGACTGACGAACCAAATGGAGCGATCATGACCCCGACTTCGACATCCGGACCGGCCACGATGCAGGGAATGCGCGGCCGTCACAACATTCGCATCGCCGAGACCAGGACACGCGCCGGCACGCTGCTGGAACCGGGAGCGGCCTTCATGCATCTGGAGGCCGATGCGCTGCGGGCAACCGGCAGCGATATGCCATCAGGCGACGAAACGCGGCCTGCTCTCAGGGAAGAACATGTCGACGTCGTGGTCATCGGCGCCGGCCAGAATGGCCTTTCCGTTGGCTATCACCTCGCCCGCAAGGGGGTGAAGTTCGTCATTCTCGAGGGGCGCGAACGCGTCGGCGACATCTGGCGCTCGCGTTGGGATTCGCTGCGCCTGTTCACGCCGGCGCGCTTCGACGGTCTGATCGGCATGCCCTTCCCCGCTGCCCGCTATTCATTCCCGACCAAGGACGAGATGGCCGACTATCTCGAGGCCTATGCGCGGAGGTTTGCCTTGCCGGTGCGCACCGGCGTCAAGGTCGACGAAGTAACCCGCTCCGGCAAGCTCTACATCGTCACGGCCGGCCAGACCCGCTACATCGCCAGGCACGTCGTCGCCGCGGCCTCGAGCTACCAGAAGCCGAAGGTCCCGGATTTCGCGGCGTCGCTCGATCCGTCAATCCGGCAACTGTCCTCGAGCGCCTACAAGAATCCCGTGCAGCTCAATCCGGGCAGCGTGCTTTTGGTTGGCGCCAGCAATTCCGGCGCTGAAATAGCCATGGATCTCGCGCGCACGCACCAGGTCTGGCTGTCGGGCCGCCACCCAGGCCACATCCCGGTCGCCTACAATGGCTCTTTCGCGATGCGCGCGGTCCTTCCGTTCGTCTTCCGCATCGTTTTCCACCGTCTGCTTACGGTCGACATGCCGATGGGCCGCAAGGCGAAGCCGGGGCATCTTTCTCATGGCCTGCCGCTGATCCGGGTCAAGCCGCAGGATCTGGACGGCGCCGGCGTCCGCCGGGTCGCCCGCGTCGCCGGTGCCCGCAACGGCAAGCCGCTGCTCGACGACGGCCAGCTTCTAGACGTTTCGAACATCATCTGGTGCACCGGGTTCCGGGCCGGGCTCGATTGGATCAAGCTGCCGATCTTCGACGACAGCGGCCGGGTCAAGCAATATCGCGGTGCCATCGAAGGCGAGCCGGGACTGTATGTCTGCGGCCTGCATTTCCAGCATTCGCCCTCCTCCACCATGATCCATGGCGCGGCGCGCGATGCCGGCTACGTGGCCGACAAGATCGGCGAGCGCATGCGGGCAGCCGCCGGATAAGGCACGACAAGGATTTGAGGCAATTGCCGAGGCCGAAGAGACACCGCGCTCGGCAAATCCTGTCGCTAACCAGAACAAAACGGAGACACTTCTGGTCTTTCGCTGCCGAATCACTACATTCGGGGGCAATGTCCGGGTTTTCGGAAGACATGCCCTTCTTTGACGAACCGAATGCGCGGCCCACAGCAGCCCCGTCCGGCATAGCTGCGCGCGCCATGGCCGCCCGCAGCGGCCAAAACAGCGCGCCCGATTATCTGAAGGGGCTGAATCCCGAGCAGCGGCTGGCTGTCGAGACAACCGAAGGCCCTGTTCTGGTGCTGGCCGGCGCCGGCACCGGCAAGACGCGCGTGCTCACCACGCGCATCGCTCACATCCTCGCCACCGGCAAGACCTTCCCCTCGCAGATCCTTGCCGTCACCTTCACCAACAAGGCCGCGCGCGAGATGAAGCAGCGCATCGGCCATCTGATCGGCGAAGGCAGTGTCGAGGGCATGCCCTGGCTCGGCACCTTCCACTCGATCGGCGTCAAGCTGTTGCGTCGCCATGCCGAGCTTGCCGGTCTCAAATCCGATTTCACCATCCTCGACACCGACGACGTGGTGCGTCTGATCAAGCAGCTCATCCAGGCCGAGGGGCTGGACGACAAACGCTGGCCCGCCAAGCAGTTCGCCCAGATGATCGACGGCTGGAAGAACAAAGGGCTCGGCCCCGCCGACATCCCCGAGGGCGACGCCCGCAGCTTCGCCAACGGCAAGGGCCGCGAACTCTACAAGGCCTATCAGGAGCGGCTGCAGACCCTGAACGCCTGCGATTTCGGCGACCTGCTCTGCCACCCGATCCGCATCTTCCGCGCCTATCCGGACGTGCTGAAGGACTACCACAAGCGCTTCAAATACATTCTCGTCGACGAATACCAGGACACCAACACGGCCCAATACATGTGGCTGCGGCTCCTGGCGCAGCGGCCGCAATCCTCCCCCCTTGAGGGGG
>NZ_RZOI01000247.1:0-7652 GCF_004022645.1 Mesorhizobium sp. M4A.F.Ca.ET.020.02.1.1
AGGTAGTGCCGGCCGGTGGCGGAGAAGCGGGCGTCGAAATCGTCGGCAACGATACCCGCCTCCAAGACGGCGATGCGCGCGCCAGCCGCCTGCAGATGGGCGTTGACGGCGTCGCGCACCTTGTCGCCCGACCAGGCCCTGGCGAGGTCAACATGCGCCACCTGGGCGGTGGCATGCACGCCGGCATCAGTGCGGCCTGCGGCGCGCAGCCTGACCTGCTCGCCGCAGAATTTCTCGATCGCCAGTTCGATCGCCTGCTGCACCGAAGGCTGATCCGCCTGGTGCTGCCAGCCGGCGAATTGGCTGCCGTCATATTCGATATCGAGGCGAAAACGCGGCATGGAGGCCTTTGCTTGCCGCCTAGGCGGCAAGCGCGGTGAAGGCCGAAGCGTAGACCAGCTTGCCGCCCTCGGGTGCAGCGCCCCAGGCCAGTGCCTGCAGCGCCTCGCCCTGATACTCGCTCTCGAATTTTTCGGCGCGCGCATGGCTGTAGCCGAAGCGACCGTAGTAGGCAGGGTCGCCGAGCACCACGGCAAGCCGCTCGTCGGCTTCCTTGAGGCGGACATGCGCCTCGCGGATCAGGGCGCCGCCGATACCGGTGCCATGGAAGGACGGCTCGACCGCCAGCGGCGCCAGCGCCACCGCGGCAAACTGCCTGCCGCCGTTCTGCACAAAAAGCCTGGAGAACAGGATATGGCCGACCACCTGGCCGTCCTCTTCCGCCACCAGTTCGACGACGGCATCGCCGCCGGTGACCAGCGCGTCGACCAGGCCGGCCTCCGCCTGCTGGCCGAAGGCATGCTCTTCGACGAGGCGGATCGCCTCGCGATCCCGCGGCGTCGCCGCGCGTATCGACATCATGCTCATGAGAGTTTCGTTCCTTTTCCGATCTTGGCCCCGCGCAAAAACTCCTGCGCGGCGGCGGGCTTTCCGCCCGCCCGTTGAACTTCGACCAGCCGTACCGAGCCTGACCCGCAGGCGACCGTCAGCCGGTCATCGAGAATTCCTCCCGACTCGCCGACGCCATCCGAGAGCGTCGAACGAAGCAGTTTCAGCCGCTCCATGCGGCCGCCAATTTCGACCTCGCACCACGCGCCCGGAAAGGGCGAGAGGCCGCGAATGTGATTGTGGACTTCGCCGGCAGGCCGCGTCCAATCTACGCGTGTCTCCGATTTATCGATCTTTCGGGCGTAGGTCACCCCCGCTGTCGCCTGTTGGGTAAATGTCAGACAATTTATCCCCAACTGCGCGAGCGCTTCGGCCATCAGCGAAGCGCCTATCGCCATGAGGCGGTCATGCAGTTCGCCGGCGGTCATATCGGGTTCGATGGCGCATTTTTCAAGCAACGCCACCGGGCCGGTGTCCAGACCTTCTTCCATGCGCATCACCATCATGCCGGTTTCGGCATCGCCGGCCATGATGGCGCGCTGGATGGGAGCGGCACCGCGCCAGCGCGGCAGAAGCGAGGCATGACCGTTCAGGCAGCCGAGCCGGGGCGCGTCCAAAATGGCTTTCGGCAGCAGCAATCCATAGGCCACGACCACCGCAACATCGGCCCGCAAATCGGCAAAAGCCCGCTGCTCGGCCTCGCCCTTGAGCGAGGCCGGGGTGCGCACCTCTATGCCCAGCCGCTCTGCCTCGCGCTGCGCCGGCGACGGCGTCAACTCAAGCCCGCGCCGGCCGGCGGCGCGTGGCGGCTGGGTGTAGACGGCGACGATCTCGTGACCCGCTTCGGCAATCGCGCGCAGCGTCGGCACGGAAAATTCCGGCGTGCCCATGAAGATGACGCGAAGCGACATTTTGTCGTGCAATCCTATTTTCGTGCTGGCTTAGGCGCCCACTTCAAAAGGGTTTACAAGCTTCAGGTCAAGCCCGTCGAAATCGCGCACGTCGCGCGTTGCGAGCGTGGCGTCGTGGGCCAGACATATGGCGGCAATCATGGCGTCAGAGAGGCTGATGGGACGCCCCACTGCCTCCCGTGCAGCACGCAGCTTCCCAGCAAGCGCAGGGATCGAACCGGAGAAATCGACGACACGGCCGTCAAACTGCTGCGAAATCAATTGGTCGAGTTGACGAACATAGCGTTCCGACCCGGTCCTGTTCAAAACCCGTTCCGCGCCGAAGAACAGTTCCATTACAACCGGGCCGCATAGATGGAGTGCAAGCAGATCCTGTCTGCGAAACCACCCGACCACATTCTCGTCGGGCTTAGGCTTGCTGGTCTCGGAAATGACGTTGGTGTCGAGGACGATCACTCGAAATCCTCTGGCGGGCGGCCGAAGTCTCGTTTCCGCTCCGCTTCGATTTCATCCATGGTTTCGACAAATTCGTCGCTGGCTTCGGCGTCGAACACCGAGCGAATGGAATCCCACGCCGAAAGACCGGGCGCCGACCGGGCTTCCTTCTCAGCGATGATGCCCTTGCGCAGGAGATCGATGGCCTTGCCCGACAGGCTTTGGCCGCCGATGCGGGCCGCCTGCTCGATTTCACGTTTCAAAGGTTCGGGAATACCCCTGATCAGCATGTCACCCATCAGCGTGCCTCAGATTGATATCAATGATATCAATATCTGCACCCAGACTCAAGAAACGGTACCCCCTAGCCCACCAGCTTGCCCGGCGCCTTGTCCCTGGCGAGCTTCCTGAATTTCTTCACGACCATGTCGCGCTTCAGCTTCGAGATGTGGTCGATGAACAGCACGCCGTTGAGATGGTCGATCTCATGCTGCAGGCAGGTCGCCATCAACCCTTCGGCCTGCATCTCCTGCAGCTTGCCGTCGCGGTCGAGATACTTCACCCGCACCGCGGCGGGACGCTCGACCTCGGCATAGTAATCCGGAATCGACAGGCAGCCTTCCTCATAGACGGAACGCTGGTCGGAGCTTTCGAGGATTTCCGGATTGATGAAGACATGTGGCGCCGGCGTCTCGTCCTCCTTGGCAAGGTCGATGACCAGCATGCGCAGCGGCTCGCCGATCTGGATGGCCGCCAGGCCGATGCCCGGCGCGTCATACATGGTGTCCAGCATGTCGCCAGCCAGCTTGCGCAAGGGCGCGTCGACGCGCTCGACCGGTTTGGACACCTGGCGCAGGACGGGATCAGGTAGAATGACAAGTGGCTTGATCGACATGGCGTCTCACCTAAGACGTCATGCGAAAAGCGTCAACCGGGGCAGCTTTGACCTGTTCACGTTTTGATCTGTGCCGGGGGGCCGAATCATCTATGCTGCCCTTATGAACGACCTGAGCTCCATCCTTTCCGAACCCGTGGCCCGGCTCGGCGCCAGCACGCTCACGCTCGGCCATATGCTGGCCTTCGGCGCGATCCTGTTCCTCGGCCTCTTCGTTGCGCTGGTCATCGCGCTGTGGCGCTCGGCCAAGGCACGCACGATCGCCGCGGCGGAGGCCGCCGACCATGCACGCGACGCCGAGGCGCGGATGGCTGGCATCCTGCAGGCCCAGGCCGAGATGCAGGGGCGCATGGGTGCTATCGCCGAAGTGTTCGGGGCGCGGCAGGCCGAGCTCACCCAGTCGATCGGCCAGCGTCTCGACGCCATGACCGGCCGCATCGGCCAGACCATGACCGAGCAGACCAAATCGACGCATGAGAGCCTGGCCAAGCTGCAGGAACGGCTGGCGGTGATCGATACCGCGCAAGGCAACATCCAGTCGCTCGCCGGCCAGGTCGTGCAGCTGCAGGCGATCCTCTCCAACAAGCAGACGCGCGGCGCCTTCGGCCAGTCGCGCATGGAGACGATCGTCGCCGATGGCCTGCCGCATGGTGCCTATGAATTCCAGGCGACCTTGTCGAACGGCAGCCGGCCGGACTGCCTGGTGCGTATGCCGAACGGCGCACCGTCGCTCGCCATCGACGCCAAATTCCCGCTGGAGGCCTGGAACGCCATCCGCGCCGCCGAAGGCGCGGAGATGCAGAAGACCGCGGCGCAGGCCTTCCGGCGCGATATCGAGGTGCATATCCGCGATATCGCCGACAAATACCTGCTCCAGGGCGAAACGCAGGACACCGCCTTCATGTTCGTGCCCTCGGAATCGGTATTCGCCGAGATTCACGAGAATTTCGAGGCGGTGGTGCAGAAGGCGCACCGGGCCCGCGTCGTCATCGTCTCGCCGTCGCTGTTGATGCTGTCGATCCAGGTCATCCAGGCAATCCTGAAGGATGCCCGCATGCGCGAGCAGGCGCATCTGATCCAGGGCGAGGTGATCCGGCTGATGGAGGATGTGGGGCGTGTCGACGAGCGGGTACGCCGGCTGCAGACGCATTTTACCCAGTCGGCCAAGGACATCGACGACATTCTGGTCTCGACGTCTAAAGTGACCAAGCGCGGCCAGAAGATCGAGGCGCTGGAGTTTGGCGAAGGCGAAGCGGAGGCGCCGCGCGGCGGCAGGGTCGAGGCCGGCGCCAGAGTGGCGGATTCCAAGACCGGCCAGTTGAGGCTGAGGGTTGTCGAGGACGGCGACTGAGGCGGCGCTACTGCTCCTCGATGGTCGTCATGCCCTGGAATTCCGGCAACCATTGCAGTGCGGAGCGGTGCCAGACCTGCTTTCTCGGAATCAGTTCCTCGCGCTGACGCGACGTACCGGCCCTGATGCCATAAATCTTCGGCCCATCGCCGACCGAGGTCGCATAGAGATGGGAGCCGCAGTCGCCGCAAAAGCCCTGCGCGCGCTTGGCGCCAGAGGATCCGGTCTTGATGTAGACCTTCGGCGAGCCGCTGGTGATCCGATAGTTGCTTTCCGGGGCTGGAACCGTCACGCGGAAGGCTGTGCCAGTCAATTGCTGGCAGTCCGTGCAGTGGCAGATCGAGGTCTTTTCGGGGTCGACCTCGGCTTCGTAGGTGATGGCGCCGCAATGGCACCCGCCGTCGATTTTCATCCTAGCTTCTCCCTGGATAGTCTTGGAGATTCTAGCGCGGCAACCGGACCATGCAATGACTTGGCTAAATCGGCTGGTCGCCGGACGCGGCGTCGATCAGCTTGCGGCGTTGCTCCCACGTTCCGGTCGTCTGCGGCTTGACGAACAGCCGCGTGATCTCCGGCATCTCGGTTTTCAGCCGCGCCTCCAGCCGCTCGACGCAGACTTCGATCTCGGGCGCCGTCAGATGGTCCTCGAACTCGACGCTCAGGCCGGCGACGATCTCTTGCGGTCCCATATGGACGGTGACAACGCCGTTCGCCCGCCGCACCGCTGGATCCTGCTGCACGATGGCCAGCACCCTCTTCTGCACCTCCGGCAATGCCGGCTCGCCTATGAGCAAGCCCTTGCTCTCGCGCGCCAGGAAGATCGCGGTCGAGCCGAGGATCAGCGCGATGCCGATCGAGGCGGCGCCGTCGAGCTCGGGCATGGCAAAGACTTCCGCCGCCAATATGCCGGCAAAGGCGACGACCAGGCCGAGCAGCGCCGCGCTGTCCTCGAACAGCACCGTATAGACGCTTGGATCCTTGCTGAGCCGCACCGCCTCGAACCAGCCCAGCCTGCCCTTCTCACGGCGGAACGCCATCAGCGCCACATACCAGGAACTGCCCTCGAACAGGAAGGAAAGGCCGAGCACGACATAGTTGACCATGACATTGGCGACCGGCTCCGGCGCCATGATGTGCACCACGCCTTCGTAGAACGACACGCCGGCGCCAAGCGCGAAGACGAGGAGGGCGACGATGAAGCTCCAGAAATAGAGCTCGCGGCCATGGCCGAGCGGATGGCTGCGATCGGGCGGGCGGGCGGCGCGATGCATGCCGTAGAGCAGCAGCCCGCCATTGCCGGTGTCGACCAGCGAATGCACGCCTTCCGAAAGCATCGCCGAACTGCCGGTGAAGGCCGCGGCGGCGAATTTGGTCAACGCGATCGCCAGATTACCGGCAAGCGCCGCGTAGATGACCTTTTTCGATCCGCCATGCCCAGCCATGCCGCGCTGTCCCGGTTGACGCCTGGAGCTTAATGCATGTGGCCCAAAACTGCGCAGCGGTTTTGGGGAGAGCATCAAGACAAAGACTTAAAGCGCGACGCCCGATTCCGTTTCGTCGTGGTGCGCATTAACGCTCGGCCGTCGAAGGTCCACAGGCGATTCACCGGCGAAAACCGGTTGACAGCGGCTAGGCCGCCACGCGCGTCCGACAATGTCCTCTTGCAGTCCGGCTTTTCTCTTGTTTCACTTCATCGCCCACAATCGGAGGAACGAATCATGGCTAAAGGTGCGATGAAGGCGGGCAAGGAAGCCCGTAAGCCGAAGAAGGACGCGAAGAAGCCCGCCGCGGCCCCGGCCCTTAAGGCGCCGCCGGTGAAGGCGACGCGGCTCAAGGACAAATAGGCCTCGGCTGATCCGTCACGGCGCGGATTTACAACCGGCGGCATGGATCATGCTGCCGGTGTTTTGTTGATTGGGCCGAGGACTGCCTATATCAGTGTGGCGAGGACGACCTCGCTTCTCTCCCAAAACCCGGCCGGGACGACCCGTGCTCCCAGTGCTGCTCCGCGCGTCGGCACAGTTGGACCGCAACGCGCCTTGTGGGCAGCACGCAGCGAATGGAGCGTCCCGATGTCGTGGATTTACCTGTTTTTCGCCGGCCTGTTCGAGATCGGCTGGGCGATCGGCCTGAAATACACTGACGGTTTCTCTAAGCTGGTGCCGACGGTGCTGACCGTCGCCTCGATGATCGTCAGCCTCGGCCTGCTCGGCCTGGCGCTGAAGGCGCTGCCCGTCGGCACCGCCTATGCGGTGTGGACCGGCATCGGCACCGTCGGCACCGCGCTGCTCGGCATCTGGCTGCTCGGCGAGCCGGCGACCGTGGTTCGGCTCGCCTGCATCGGCCTCATCGTCTGCGGCATCGTCGGCTTGAAGCTGGTGGCCTGACGTTTGCCGCACGGCAAACGCGTTCGGGGCCGCCCTTGGCGACCCTGAACCTGCTCTTCGAACGAAACCGCTGTTAGCGGGCCGAGAAGCCCGGAGGCGTCCGGCCGACACGCGCCTTGCGCGCGGCATAGCGCGCATCGCGCTTGGCCTTGCGTTCGGCCTCGTCGGCGAGCAAGCGGGAAATGCGCTCGTTCTCTTCGGCTTCCCGGATCTTGGCCTCCGCCGCAGCCGCCTCTTCGGCGGCAATGCGCGCTGCCTCGGCAGCTGCCTCGCGCGCGGCCTTCTCAGCCGCTTCGCGGGCCAGCTTTTCCTGCTTCAGCCTGGCCTTTTCGGCTTCGCGTATCGCGCGCGCCTCAAGGATTGCCTTGCGTTCGGCTTGTCGCGCCAGCACTGCAGGATCGTCCGCCGCCGGCTTTGACTTGAAGCGCTCCAGAAGCGCCTTCTTTGCCTCGTTCGCGGCATTGCGCCGCTCGAAAATGTCTTTTTCCCTGTAGATAGCCAAGTCCACTTCCCTGAAGTCAATTCGCGACGCTTACATACGCGCGAAAACCGATAGTTCAAGCGCCAAAACGGTATGCCAGCCATGAAATTCTGGGCTGTTGCAACTGGGAGACGTCACAATCCCGCGCGAAAACCGACATGCAGTGTTCACAGTCCGCGCCTCTGGCGGCGCGGCGGGCGGGTAGCTATCTCCAGCGCGACGCACAAACATCGAAACAAAGTCATCAGGATGGCACGGCATGGAACTCGGTCTCTACACTTTCGCTGACGTCAGCCCGGAACCC
>NZ_RZOI01000248.1:0-7619 GCF_004022645.1 Mesorhizobium sp. M4A.F.Ca.ET.020.02.1.1
CCGCCGATTTCCGCACCGATGCCAATTTCGGCTTTGCGGTGCCGGTGGCGGTTGCCGGCGTTGACCGCGCCATCCTCGATCCCCGCTCGACCTGGGCCGACAAGCCGGCCTATGACCGGCAGGCGGCCCGGCTGGTAGGCATGTTCGCCGCCAATTTCGAGAAGTTCGAGGAGCATGTCGACGCGACCGTCATGGGCGCCGCGCCGCGCCTGCAGGAGGCAGCCGAGTAACGTCGGGCACATTGCCGCCGTCAAAGGCCCGGCTTCCGCCGGGCCTTTTCTTTTTTGCGCTGCCGCGTCATGACTGCGCGCATGAATGCCGACGACAAGATCATCATCGCCGACGAAGCGGTCATCCACCCGGCCGATTTGCACGAGGATTTCATCCGCTCCTCGGGCCCTGGCGGTCAGAACGTCAACAAGGTGGCCACCGCCGTGCAGCTGCGCTTCGATGCGGCGAATGCGGCGGGTCTGTCCGAGCGCGTGCGCGAACGTACCCTGAGGCTTGCCGGCCAGCGCGCCACCAAGGACGGCGTCGTCGTCATCGAGGCCGGGCGCTTCCGCACCCAGGAGCAGAACCGGGCCGATGCGCGGGCGCGGCTGACCGCGCTGGTCGCCAAGGCGGCCGAGCCGCCGCCGCCGCCGCGCAAGAAGACGAAGCCTTCGAAAGGCGCCGTCGAGCGACGTCTCAAGACCAAGGCCGGGCGTTCCACGGTGAAGAAGCTGCGCGCCCGGGTGGACAACGACTGAGGTTAAGCCGGCGCAGAAACCGCGACAGCCGCTTTCGGGTCGCCGTCCTTCCCCATTGGTGGCATGCTCGGGCGCGCTAACCGGATCGAACGGAAATCCATGCTCGTTTTGCCCAAGGGTGTCCGCCATATGCCCGGCTACCTGCCGCGCCCGGCGCAGGAAGCGCTGGTCGAAGAGATCAGGAAGGTGGTGCAGGCCGCGCCCTTGTTCGTGCCGGCCATGCCGCGCACCGGCAAGGAAATGAGCGTGCGCATGACCAATTGCGGCCCGCTCGGCTGGGTCACTGACAAGGAGCGCGGCTATCGCTACCAGCCGACCCACCCGGTGTCGGGCTTGCCATGGCCGCCGATTCCCGATGAGCTGCTGCAATTGTGGCGTGAGGTGGCGGCCTATCCGCATCCGCCCGAAGCCTGCCTCGTCAATTTCTATTCGAGCGACGCCAAGATGGGCCTGCATCAGGATCGCGACGAGCAGGACTTTTCCGCCCCCGTTGTCTCGGTGTCGCTGGGCGACGATTGCCAGTTTAGGGTCGGCCAGACGACGCGCGATGGCGGCACCAAATCATTTCGGCTGAAAAGCGGTGACGTCGTCGTGCTTGGCGGCGAAGGCCGCCTCTGCTTCCACGGCGTCGACCGCATCTACCCGTCGACCTCGGCCCTGCTGAAGAATGGCGGCCGGATCAATCTGACGTTGCGGCGAGTGACGATGCCCGCGCGCTAACCGAATCTACAGATTTTTCTCCTAGAGCAATTCCAGGAAAAGTGCGCAGCGGTTTTCCGTCCGGAATTGCGTCTCGACAAATCCCTGGCGCAATTCCAGGAAAAGTGCGCAGCGGCTTTCCGTCCGGAATTGCGTCACAACAAATACCCTAGGGCGGGTCAGCGATTCCATAGGCGCTGAACCGCTCTAGAGACGCCAAGGCATTGCCGTCGGGGTCGGGACGATGACAGATATCAGTTTGGCCTTCCATAGACTGCCGATGATATTGAGGGGAGCGGCCCAGATCGTTCGCAGGGATTCGGCCCTCTATCTGTGCATTGTGATCTATACTTTGGCCGGCCTGGTGTTTCTTAACGCGATAGGCGCCACCGACCTGGCGGCATATTCGATATATTTCGGGCGATGGACCTTTCTGAACTGTCTTATACTGCCCACTTTTGCCATCCTTATCGACCTGCTTGTCATTGTACGCCGCTTTGATTCCCGGCGTCGCCTTGCGGCAGGACGGATCTTTTCCACCTCGCGGTTGGCGTATTCGGCCTCCGGCTTGTGCCTTCTCATGGCGCTCATGATCTTCCAGGGCACATTCACCTCGGTGAAAAACGGCATGCCGGTCTGGCAGGGCGGGTTTCCATTCGACGTGGCGCAAGCCAACATCGACGCCTTCCTGCATTTTGGCGCTGATCCGTGGCGCTGGCTTTACGCGGTAGCTGAAAATGATCTGGTTCGCACCGTAGTCGAGTGGAATTACAACGTTTTCTGGTTCCTGCTGAATTTCGGCGCCCTGTTCTTTGTCGCGACGTCGCCCATGGCGGCATCGGTTCGAACGCGTTATTTGGCCTGCTTCATGGCGGTCTGGATCATCGTCGGCAATGTGCTGGCCGCCCTGTTCCTGTCGGCTGGTCCGGCATTTTATGGCGCGGTGACGGGCGACGTGGCCCGATTCGGCGAACAGCTGGCGTTCCTGGCCCATGGGGCCGCATCGCGCAATTCCGCTGTTACCTATCAGCAGTATCTCTGGTCGCTGCACGAGGCCAGGCAGGCGGGTTTCGCCTCGGGCATATCGGCGTTTCCCAGCGTGCATGTCGGCCTGGCAATGCTCAACGCGCTGTTCCTGCGCGAGTACGACCGCCGTCTTGGTGCGCTGGCGTTCCTCTATGTCGTGTTTGTCGCGGTAAGCTCGGTTTACCTCGCCTGGCACTATGCGATCGACGGCTATGTAAGCGCCGCCGTGACGCTCGTCGTCTATGCCATCGCGCGCAAACTGATCCCCGCCGATCCCCGGCCGGCGCTGGATATGCAGACCGCCACCGTCAATCGGCCAGAGGCGGTCGTCACGGCTTCTTGACGCTGGCGAGGATGCGCCGTCGCGGCCAGCCATGGTTTCGGCCGTCTATTCGCAAGATGCCAAGATGAGTTCCCTCGGGATCGCCGGCAAGGATGGTTCCTCACCTGCAGATCCATAAAATTTGAAGTTTCTGAAAAGACGCGGCCATTCCTGAAGCGGTATTTTCAATTTCGAACTTACTATTCTTTAAAAGACGTCATGCGATACCGAGGGCAACGATTGCTCGGGGTATCGTCCTCTCCATGTCTTCTACCGAAATAGGGCAGCATTTCTTGCGGTCCGCCCGGTTTCCGGTGTGGCTCTTGCAAGAGAACCGCCGCAATGCGGCGCTTTACGGGACGATCGCCGCGTTCGTCCTTGTCACCATGCTGGTCGCGACGATCAGGGGTGATTCGATCCTGCAACATGTACTGGAGTATGCAGGCCGCCTCTGGCACTCCTTTCTGTTGCTGAGCTCAGCCATTGTCGTTTGGATCTGTTTCCGCGCGCTCGTGCAGGGCCGTCACCAGTCCCCGGTCAGCTTCGCGGCGGCGAGCCTGAAAGCCTTGCTGCTGTCGAGCATGCTTGCGCGGTATTTCTACGCCAGCGCCATATTGGCGCTCTTCATGGCGGCCTTCCTCTATAACAAGACGATGATACCGGTTGTCGCTCCCTTCCAATGGGACGAAACCTTCTCCCGCTGGGATTCGGCTCTCCTGGGCGGCTATCAACCTTGGCAAATCCTCCAGCCGATGGTCGGCATGCCATGGATCACCCTTGTGTTCGACATCACCTATACCTTGTGGGTGCCGATGGTCTTCCTGTTCTGGGCGGGCCTGCTCGCCAGCCCGCGGGTCCCGGAAGCGGTCCGCGTCCGCTACTGGCGGGCGACCGTCGCCTCCTGGATCCTGATCGGCCTGGTCATGGCGACCATCTTTTCCTCGGCCGGGCCTTGCTACTTCGCGGACGTCGTGCCGGGAACACCCTCGCCCTATGCCGGTCTCATGAGTTACCTTGACGACGTCGCCGCCAGCTATCCGCTGTCGTCAAACTTGACCAGGGATTTCCTCTGGCAGGTCTATACCGGCCAGGTCGACCTGCCCGGCGGCATTTCCGCCATGCCCAGCATGCACAACGCGCAGGCGGCGCTGTTTGTGGTTACCGCATACTCCATCGATCGCAGGTTCGGTCACGCCATGCTGGCCTTCGGCGCTTTGATCTTCTTCGGCTCGATCCACCTCGGATGGCACTACGCGATGGATGGGATCGTCGCCATTCCGGCGGCGCTCGCCATCTGGTGGGCCTGCGGAAAGTCAGGACGGGTGAAACGATTAGGCTTCCTGGACGGCCGGTCTACTGATCCTCTGGAATCCGCCTGACTTTCGGAGCCTGGCAAGAAGAACAGCGAGCACGCTCGCAGCGAGGCGGATCACAGCTTCCGCAGGGCCACTTCCTCGACCAGGTGGTTGGCGCCCTTGCGCAGGATGAGATCGGCCCGCGCCCGCGTCGGCAGGATGTTCTCGCGCAGGTTCTTCAGGTTGATGTTGGTCCACAGTCCTTCGGCGATGGCGCGCGCCGCATCCTCCGACAGCTGCGAATAGCGGTGGAAGAAGGAGTCCGGATTGCGGAAGGCGGTTTCGCGCAGCCGCATGAAGCGCTGGATGTACCACTGGTGGATCAGCTTCTCGTCGGCATCGATGTAGATGGCGAAGTCGAAGAAGTCGGACAGGAAAGGCACGATCTTGCCGTCCCTCGGCAATTTGCCCGGCTGCAGCACGTTGATGCCTTCGAAGATCAATATGTCCGGCCTGTCGATGGTGACGAATTCGCCAGGAATGACGTCGTAGGTCAGGTGCGAATAGACCGGCGCGCGGACATTGCGCTGCGCCGACTTGATGCCGGACAGGAACCGGAGCAGCGCGCCGACATCGTAGCTGTCTGGAAAGCCCTTGCGCTCCATCAGATTGTCGCGGCGCAGGATCTCGTTGGGCAGAAGGAAACCGTCGGTGGTGATGAGATCGACCTTCGGGCTCGATGGCCAGCGCGCCAGCAATTCCTTCAAGACGCGCGCCGTGGTCGATTTGCCGACCGCGACCGAGCCGGCGATGCCGATGATGAACGGCGTCTTGACCACGTCCTGCGCGTTGAAGAAGGCCTGGCGCTGCCGGAACAAGAGCTGACTTGCCTCGACATGCGCCGAGAGCAAGCGGGAAAGCGAGAGGTAGATGCGCTTGACCTCTTCGAGATCGACCGGGTCGTTCAGCGACCGCAAGCGGTCGATCTCGTCCTCGGTCAGCGTCAGCGGGGTGTCGGCGCGGAACTGCGACCATTGCTCGGCAGAGAAGAAACGATAGGGGGAGTATTTCTCGGTAGGAGCAAGCTGATCCATCGAGTTTCCTGCCCTCCCTCGCGGTCAGCCCTTGGGCCGCGACGCCTTTTCGGCAACGCCCGAGCGGCCGGTGCGGCCCTCTAGCTCCTTCAGCACCTCGCCCAGCGGCACGCCGGCGATGCCGAGAACGACCAGCCAATGATATATAAGATCGGCGCTTTCCGAAACGAGGCCCTGCCTGTCGCCGCGGATGGCTGCGATCACCGTCTCGACGGCTTCCTCGCCAAGCTTCTGCGCCGCCTTGTCGATGCCCTTGGCAAACAGTTTCGCCGTCCACGAGTCCGGATCGCCGGAATGGGCGCGTTCCCGGATGGTTCTTTCCAGATCGGACAGCGAAAACTCAGTCATTTTCGCCGTTTAAGCCCGTTGAACCGGCGAGTCCAGCCGCATCGGCAGCCCGGCCCTGGCCATATGCGCCTTCGCTTCGGCGATGGTGTAAGTGCCGAAGTGGAAGATCGAGGCGGCAAGCACGGCACCCGCATGGCCGTCACGAATGCCTTCCACCATGTGGTCGAGCGTGCCGACGCCACCCGAGGCGATGACCGGCGCGCGCACGGCATCGGCGATGGCGCGCGTCAGCGCGATGTCGTAGCCTGCCTTGGTGCCGTCGCGGTCCATCGATGTCAGCAGGATCTCCCCGGCGCCGCGATCGACCATCTTGCGCGCGAACTCGACGGCGTCGATGCCGGTCTTCTCGCGGCCGCCATGGGTGAAGATCTCCCAGCGGTCGGCCTCGCCGGCGCCCGAGACCTTCTTGGCGTCGATGGCCACGACGATGCACTGGTTGCCGAACTTGTCGGCCGCTTCGGCGACGAAATCCGGGTCTTTCACCGCCGCCGTGTTGATCGACACCTTGTCGGCGCCGGCCAGAAGCAGCTTTCTTATGTCGGCCACCTGGCGCACGCCGCCGCCGACGGTGAGCGGCATGAAACATTGCTCGGCGGTGCGGGCGACGACGTCGAAGATCGTCTCGCGGTTGTCGGACGAGGCGGTGATGTCGAGGAAGCAGAGCTCGTCGGCGCCGGCCGCGTCATAGGCCTTGGCCGCCTCGACCGGATCGCCGGCATCGACGAGGTCGACGAAGTTGACGCCCTTGACGACACGGCCGTTCTTGACGTCGAGGCAAGGAATGACGCGGGCCTTCAGCATCAGCTTCTCTCCATCGTCGCGAGCAGCTCGACCAGCAATTCGCCGACCAGCGGCGGCACCTCGCCCTTGGCATCGAAGGCCGGATCATAGGCCGAGATGGTGAGGCCGGCGATTGGCAGTGCGCCGGCCATGCCGCACATCGCCTGCCGCACCTGCTCGGGTCCAGGACCGCCGGGCGTGGCGAAGCGGTTGGCCTGCAATTCTTCCGGGTCGTGAACGTCGAGGTCGATATGCATATGGATCCGTTCGGCGCCGGCCTTCTTCAGCCTCTCCGCCGCCCCCGTCCAGTCCGGGCATTCGGAGCGGATGACCGGCAGTTTTTCCAGTTCCTCCCTTTCCGCCGTGTCGAGGTCGCGTGCATTGACGAGCACCGAGCGGGCCGGGTCGATCGGCTTGAAGCCGGGAATCTGCGCCGTCATCGGCCGCCAGCAAAGGCCAAGCACCGTCGCTAGCGCCATGCCGTCGAGGAATCCGGATGTGGAAGTGTCCGGCGTGTTGATGTCGCCATGCTGGTCGGCCCAGATGATGGCGTCGGCGCCTTCGCCGGCCACGGCGCCGGCGCTGGTCAGGCAGTTGCCGGCGAGCACGATGGGAAACCGCTCGTTGTCGAGCGCGATGCGAACCTCGCCCGACACGGCGTTGCAGACGGCGAAGCCGGTCGCGATCTCGCGCGCTTGCTCGTCGTCGCTGACCCTGCCGATGTCGTGGACGTCGATGTCGTGGCCGGCAAGCTTGAGCGCCTCGGCAAGGCCGCCGGCCATCAGCGCATCCGGACCCTGGCCGCAGCCGCCGTGATAGTGGCCGCTGTCATAGGACGCCAGGATGATCGACACCTTCACGGCCTTGCCTCCATCTCCTCGCCGCGCAGGACCGCCAGCGCCTCCGCCGGGTCGATGCGGCCGTCATAGAGCGCCCGGCCGGAGATCGCCCCTTCGAGCCGCTGCGCGTCCGGCATGGTCATGCGCACGATATCAGCGATCGAGGCCAGGCCGCCCGAGGCGATCACCGGGATGGACACCGCTTCGGCAAGGTCGATGGTGGCGTCCCAGTTGATGCCGGTCAGCACGCCGTCGCGGTCGATGTCGGTGTAGATGATGGCGGCCACGCCCGCGCCTTCGAATTTCTTGGCCAGCTCGACGACGCCGAGGCTGGACGCTTCGGCCCAGCCCTCGACCGCGACCTTGCCGTCCTTCGCGTCGATGCCGACGGCGATCTTGCCCGGGAAGGCCTTGCAGGCCTGCTTGACGAGGCCTGGGGCACGCACCGCCACCGTGCCGAGGATGAC
>NZ_RZOI01000249.1:0-7613 GCF_004022645.1 Mesorhizobium sp. M4A.F.Ca.ET.020.02.1.1
GGAAGTCCGACCGGTAGTTCTCGATCATCAGCGCGATCGGCCCCTGGTTGATGCCGACATGGTCCGGCGATACCCAGCCGCAGGCGCGGCCGTCGGCAGCGGCGATTGTCGGATTGAAGCTGGCGGTGAAGCCGTAAGGGTTGCCCTCGTGCAGGTCGATCTCGCGGAAATGGCGGAGCACCGGCAGCACGATCTCGGGCGCAAACGGCAATGAGGTAATCGCCGCCCAGGGCGACAAGGTGCCGTCATCCGGACCGAAAGGCGCGCCGCGCGCCAGATAGCCGAAGAAGCGTCGGCCGCCGATCGTCAGAGGGAGCTTTTTCAGGCCCGGGCCATCACTGGCGGTGACGCCCCAGCAATTCTCGTCATAGCCGACGAAGCCCTTCGGATTGCGGATGGCGTAGTCGCGCTGCAGGTAGGTCGCCTGGCGGCTGTTCTCGAAATAGTCGGTGCCGTGCCTGTGCATGAAGGCATCGCGGATGCCGCGGAAATCGATCCAGACATGTGAGAACTGGTGGACGAAGAGCGGCCCGGCATAGACCAGTTCCCGGCCATAGATCTTCTTCCACTTGTAAGTGGAAAGCCAGGCCGCATAGGACTCGGGCGGCAGCGGATGGGTCGGCGAGGCGAGGCCCAGCACATAGAGGATCACCGCCTCGTCATAGCCTTGCCAGCGGTAGCGCAGGAAGCCCTTCTCGGGCCGCCAGCCATGGCTGACGGTAGCGCCGCCATCCTGCGCCCAGCGCCAGTCGGCGCGGCGATAGAGCGCATCGGCAAGCCGGCGGATTTCCAGTTCGGATTCGTCGTCGGCGTCAAAATAGGCGCCGGCTGCCAGCACGCCGGCAAGCAGAAGTGCCGTGTCGACCGTGGACAGCTCGCACTTCCAGACGCGGCGGCCTGTCTTCATGTCAAGGAAATGATAGTAGAAGCCCTTGTAGCCGGTGGCGTCGGGTTCTGGCCCGTGCGGCGCGTTCCAGAAGAAGCGAAGCGTGGCGATCGTCCGTTCAACGGCAGCGTCGCGGGTCATGAACCCACGCTCGACGCCGACGGGATAGGCCGACAAGGCGAGCCCGACGGCGGCGATGCTGGCGGGCGACGCCGGCGTGTTGCGGTCGGCGATCAGGCCATTTGCCGGGTTGGCCTCCTTGAGAAAGTAATCGAAGGACAGGCGCTGGATGCTGGAGAGAAGTTCCTCGTTCAGCTTGTGGTCGCTCGATGCATCCATGGCTACCGATATAGAGGCCTTCGCGGCGCTTCCCAACTTTTTGGCCGATCAATCATAGTGAGGCAGGCGAGGGCCGATAGCGAGAGGCGCATCAACCGCGCCGATTGGACCGCCATATCGACGGCGCTGCCATCTGGTCCCGCCGATTGCCCTGAGATATCCGCAGCCAGATGAGTGAAGCCGTGAAGACATCCAGCCTGACAGGCGTCGTTTCCCCGATGATTCCGGTGCTCGTATGCGCGCTCGCCATCTTCCTGCTTTCCGGGATGGATGCGGCGATGAAGACGCTGGTTATCGCCGTGGGCGTCTACAATACGGTGCTGTGGCGCGGCTTGCTCGCGACTGCAGTCGCGGGCGCAGCTTGGTCAGCGGGATCGTGCTCGCTGCCAACCATTGCGGTGCTGAGGCTACATGCCCTGCGGGCCATGGTTGTCGGCATCGTCCTGATATCATTCTTCTGGGGGCTTGGCAGGCTGCCACTCGCGGAGGCCGTCGGGCTCAGCTTCGTTGCGCCGTTGATCGCTCTCTTCCTCGCCGCGTTGTTGCTGGGCGAGCGAGTCCGGCGGGAGGCAATCTGGGCATCGATCGCCGGCATCGTTGGCGTGGCGATCATCGTGTCGCGCCAGTTCGGGCAGGCAAGCTATTCGCAAGACGCCCTGCTGGGCACGGCGGCGGTGCTCGTATCGACGGTGTTCTACGGCTACAACCTGATCCTCGCCCGGCAACAGGCGCTGGTGGCCAAACCAGTCGAGATCATGTTCTTCCAGAGCTTGGCCGTTGCAATCATCCTCGGCCTCGCCGCGCCGTGGCTCGCCGTCGCCCTGCCAGCCAATCTTTGGCTTCCCTTGGCCGGAGTGACAGCGCTGTCGCTTGCCGGCCAATTCCTGATGAGCTGGTCCTACGCCCGCGCCGAAGCGCAATATCTCATTCCAACGGAATATTCGGCCTTCATCTGGGCGATCGCGTTTGGCTGGTTCTTCTTCGACGAGGCGGTCACCTGGACGACGCTCGCGGGAGCATGCCTGATCGTCGCCGGCTGCCTGATCGCCGCGCGGGCAAACCCGAAACTTGCCGAGCCGATCGAGGCAGCCGTTTGACCGTCGCGGTCAGCGCTTTTCGGAATCGCGAAAGACCCCGGTCTCCACCTCGTGCATGAAGTGAGCGATGTGCGCCGCGCATTGGCGATGGTGCGTCTCAAGCAGCATGTGGCCGCTTTCAAAGACATGGATTTCGATGGCGTGGAGGTCGCGATTGTAGGCCATGACCTCATCCACCGCGAAGAAGGCATCATGGCGGCCCCACAGCACAAGGCAAGCTGGCCGGTGGTTGCGCAAGTAGGCCTGGATGGCGGGGAAGCGCGCGATGTGTGAGCCATAATCTGTGAAGAGTTCGAACTGAATGTCAGTGTTTCCGGGCCTCTCCAGGCGCTCGGTGTCGAGATGCCAACTCTCGGGCGGAAACAAGACCTTCAGACGTTCTGGAAGACCGCCGATATACTGGTTGCGGGTGCCCTCGAAATTCATCCAGTCCGGCAGCTTGGCGCGGTTGTCGTCCGTCGGTTCGGCGAAGAACACCTTGGGTGCGTCCCAAGCCGGTCCCAGCCCCTCCTCATGGGCATTGCCGTCCTGGACGATCAGGCCGAGGATACGATCCGGCCGTCGTGTCGCGAGATGGTAACCGACGGGCGCGCCGAAGTCGGTGATATAGAGAAAGAACCGCTCGAGACCAAGGGCCTCAATGAATGCCTCGATCGTGTTGGCGAGGTTCTCGAACGTGTAGTCATAGGCGTCGGTGGAAGGGGCGGACGAGAAGCCGAAACCGGGCATATCCGGTGCCACCACATAGGCTGTCTCGGCCAGTGGCTCGATGATGTTGCGATAGACATGTGAGGAAGTCGGATATCCGTGCAGCAGCAGGATTGCCGGACGGTCCGGGTCGCCGGCATGACGATAGAAAATGTCGAGGCCGTCGGCACGGATGGTTTCGTGCCGTGTCTTGTAAGGATCGGTTCGCATCGTCTGTCTCCCATGGCCCCGTGCTGCTGGCGACGCTCTGGCTTTGAAACCACATATCTGTATGATTACGGTTACATCGTAACTGCATAATGCGGTTAATAGGGTTATGTTCCATGGCGCAGACACACACCGAATGGGTGCCGGAGCACTTCATAGGCGGGCATTCCGCCCTGGACCTGTCGAACGCCGTGTTCGACCGGCGCGTGCCGGCGCCCGACAATGAACTGTTCAAGTCGACCCAGGATGTTGCCAACTGGTTCATGGCTTCAGGGCTTGCCGACCATCACCAGGCGCAGGCCGTTTCCGAGATCGAAGATGGGCGCTTCGTGGAACGGGTTCGCGAAGTCCGTGAAGCGTCTTTTCAGATTTTTGAGCCGATCGCCGCGGGCAAACCGTCCGCGACCGAGGCGCTCAGCGTCCTGTTCTCATGCGCGGCGAGCCCGCTAGCCACCGGGTCGGTCGACTTGCACGACACCAGACCGCAGCCAAGCCAGTGGCGGGACCCGGATGCCGTCACCGCGTTCCTTGCTTTGCTGTCGGTCGAAGCCTTCTTCAGCTTGCCGCGGGACAGGCTGCATTCCTGTCCTCGCTGCGGCTGGCTTTTCCTCGATACGTCGCGCGGCGGCAAACGCCGCTGGTGCAGCATGCGCACCTGCGGCAACCGCGAGAAGGTCTCGCGCCATAGGGGGCTTAGCGCCGCCTAATGTCAGCGCGCGATCTGCCGGTGACTGTCCGGCAGGCGCGTTGCGATCAGCTTGTCGATGCGGCGGCCGTCGAGGTCGACGACCTCGAAGCGCCAGCCCTGCGCATCGACGCATTCGCCGGTCGCCGGCAGGTGATGCAGATGCGACAGCACGTAGCCGGCGACGGTCTCGTAGTCGCGGTTTTCGGGCAGGTCGATGCCGAGCACCTCGGCCATCTCGTCGGCCTGCATGTAGCCGGCGAGCAGCCACGAGCCGTCTTCGCGCTTGACGGCGTTTTCCTCCTCGCCGGCATCGAGGTCCGAGCGGAAGACGCCGGTTATCGCTTCCAGAATGTCGGCCGGCGTGACGATGCCTTCGAAATGGCCGTATTCGTCATGGACCAGCGCCATCGGCACGTCCGATTCCTTCAGCTTCTGCAGCACGTCCAGCGCATCGGCCTGGTCGTGCACGATGGGCGCGGCGCGCACATGCTGGCGTGGCTCCAGCACCTTGCCGCCGAGGATCGCGGCCAGCACGTCGCGTGTCTGGACGACGCCGACCATGGCGTCGACATTGCCGTCCCCCGCGGGCAGGCGCGAATGCTGGGTCTCGATCAGCAGCCTCTTGATGGCCGCCTCGTCTGACTGCAGGTTGATCCAGTCGACCTCGGTGCGCGGCGTCATCACAGCGCGCACGGCGCGGTCGCCGAGCCGCATGACGCCGGCGATCATGCGGCGCTCGTCTGATTCGATGGTGCCGTGATGCTCGGCTTCGGCGACCAGCATCTTGATCTCCTCGTCGGTGACCTTCTCTTCGCTCTCGCCGCGCTGGCCGAGCAGCCAGAGGACGGCGCGACCGGAAATGTCGAGCAGGAAGACGAGCGGCGCCGAGACGGTGGCGAGGACGGTCATCGCGGGCGCCGCCCGGACGGCAACCCGCTCGGGATCGCGCAGCGCGATCTGCTTCGGCACGAGCTCGCCGACGATCAGCGAAGCGTAGGTGATGATCGCGACGACGATGCCGACGCCAAGCGGATCGGCAATGGTTTCGCGCACGCCGTTCGATGCCAGCAATGCCGCCAGCCGCTCGCCCAGCGTGGCGCCGGAAAAGGCACCGGAGAGAACGCCGACCAGGGTGATGCCGATCTGCACCGATGACAGGAACTTGCCGGGGTTGGAGCCGAGCGCCAGCGCGCGGCCAGCGCCCTTAACGTTGCGGTCGATCATTGCCTTGAGGCGGGCAGGGCGTGACGAAACGATGGCAAGTTCGGACATTGCCAGAAGACCGTTCACGCATATGAGGACGGTCACGATGGCGATTTCAAGATAAAGCATGAAGGGTCAATAGCATTGCCGCAGTGCATTCGAAAATAGCGGGGCCGCTATTTTTCGAGGTCACTGCTCCAGGGGTGGTCCCAGGGCGGCGATGAGAAGTGCTCGACCAGCGCATCGACGACGACACGCACCTTGGGCGCGAGATTGCGCGTCACCGGCCAGATCGCATGGACGACGATGTTTTCTATGAGACAATCCGACAGGACAGTTTCGAGCTCGCCGCTGCTGAGGCTGTCGGCGGTCAGCCATGTCGGCAGGAAAGTGATGCCGCAGCCGGCGAGGGCGGCATCCAGCATCGGTTCGCCGTGGCCGAGGATCAGCCGCGCCTGCGGCCGGAATTTGCCGATATGGCCATCGGCATGCCTCACCATCCAAGGATGGACGATGCCGTTGCGGCCATAGGCGATGATGCTGTGGCCGGCGAGGTCCTCGATCGACTGCGGCCGGCCATGCTGCTCGAGATAGGCCGGAGCCGCGCAGATAGCCGAGCGCTGCGTGTAGATGCGCCTTGCCGCCAGCGACAGGCTGTCGTCGAGATCGCCCATGCGGATGGCGAGGTCAATGCCCTCCTCGATCAGGTCGACACGCCGATCGCTGAACGAGATTTCCATCGTCAGATCCGGGTGGCGACTGGCGATGCCGAACAGGACGGGCGCGACGCATCTGCGCCCAAAGGCGAGCGGCACGTCGACGCGCAGCTTGCCTGACGGCACCTGCCGGCGCGAAGCGAGCAACGATTGCGCGGCGTCGATCTCGGCAAGCGCCCTGACGCAGGCCTCGTAGTAGCTAAGGCCTTCGCTGGTCGGGCTGAGGCTTCGGGTCGTGCGATTGAGCAAGCGGACCGCCAGCCGCCGCTCCAGTTGCGCGATCGACTTGCCGACTGCCGATTTCGTAACGTTCAGGCGCTCGCCGGCGCCGGTAAAGCTGCCAGCCTCGACCGCATGCACGAAAGCGAGGATGCCTTGCAGGCTGGCCGCCTCCACGGCGCTCTCCTATTGTAGAATTTTTATCTTCAATCAGTATCCAAATATACCGCATAGAGGCACTATTTTCCATAGTTTGATCGCTTAATTATTCCGCATCCCGATCAAAACGCGGAGGCGGACCGAGATGAGCATCAACATCAACAGATCCTGGCAGATGAGCGGGTTCGGCCTGTCAAAGCTGCAACTGGTGGACGGCAGGATACCCGAACCCGGCCCGCGCGATCTTTTGGTGCGCACCAAGGCGGTGTCGCTGAACTACAAGGACCGGATGATCGTGGACGGCGTGCTGATCCCCGACCTGGGCTTTCCCTTCGTGCCGACGTCCGACGCCGTTGGCGAAGTGGTGGCCGTGGGCAGCGATGTCCTCCGCTTTCAGGTCGGACAGCGCGTGCTCGGCCAGGTGCTCGCCGACTGGCCGGATGGCGATGCGCCGCCGGTGCTGCACAAGCACACGCTGGGTTCCTCGCTGCCGGGCACGCTGTCCGAATACGTGATCCTCGGCGAGGATGCCGCGGTGCTGGCGCCGCCGTCGCTGAGCGACGCCGAGGCTGCGACGCTGCCGATCGCGGCGCTGACGGCATGGTTCGCGCTGGCCGAGGCGACAAAGCCGGTGGCGGGCGAAACCGTGCTCATCCAGGGCACTGGCGGGGTGTCGCTGTTTGCACTGCAGTTCGCCGCTGCCTTCGGCCTGCGCGCCATCGTTACGTCAAGCAGCGACGACAAGCTCGCCAGGGCGAGCAAACTCGGAGCCTGGCAGGTGATCAACCATCGCAGCCAGCCAGCATGGGACGAGGTTGCGCGCGAGCAGACCAATGGCGCCGGTGTCAAGCACGTGCTGGAAATGATCGGCGGCGACAACGCGCGGCGTTCGATCAATGCGCTTGCCGCCGACGGCCGCTTGACGGTGATCGGCCTGCTCGGCAGCATGGAGCTGAACTTTCCAATCCTGCCCTTCTTGCGCAATCGCCTCACCGTGCAAGGCATTTCTATCGGCCATCGCCGCAGCTTCGAGCGCATGAACCAGGCGGTCGAGGCGCTCGGCATCAAGCCCGTCATCGACAAAGTCTTCGGCTTCAACGAGGTGCCGCAGGCCTTCGATTGTCTGGAAAAAGGCCCGTTCGGCAAGGTCGTCATCACCACGACCTGACCTCCACCGGTTCCGTCACGGCAGCGGTTTCAATACCCCGATCACTGCCTTGCCGTCGGTGAAATACGGATCGCCGCCGCCGTTGCGGCCCGTTTTCGTCGCACCGATTCCGGCGATTTCGCTGGTCGAGGCCAGCATGCCGGCATTGGTGAGATCGCCGATCAGGAAGTCGCGCTCGGCATCGATGTCGGGGCCGATGTGATGGGTTATCGCCCCGGTGTCG